>JBKQQQ010000630.1:0-11518 GCA_052144275.1 Streptosporangiaceae bacterium | reverse complement strand
GAGCGCATAAGTATGTGCGCCGACAACGCGCTCAATTCGGCAGAATCGGATGAGTCGGCGTGGTCGCTAGGGCTGTACCGCTTCAAAACCCGTCGCATGGCGTCTGACCTGCGGTTTGTGAGATCCGCTACGCGGCCCGGTAGTACTCGTTGATCACGCCGCCGAGTACCTTCCGCCGCTGGACCGGCAAGTCCAGCGAAACGCCGACCTGGTCATCCTGGTCGGGTGCTCGTTGCTGACGGGACTGGTGCGGGCGGTGCCCGTTGTAATGGCCGGCATACTCGCCAAGGACCGAGCGCAGGTGGCCGTTCATCGTAGATGAGGATCCGGTCGGTGCACTCGGCGCGTGCGGTGCGTATCCACCTCTCGGTGTTCTGCGACACGTCCCCTGAGCATTTTAGGGGGCGGGTGACGTTATTCGTGGCGGGGATGGCTGCTGGGGCCTGTGAGGTGCTGGTGCCCGGCGACAGGGTGGGCATGTCGAGGTAAGGGAACGGCCTTCACCGTCCGCACCGCGCTGGGACGCGTCCCGGCCCGCCGGGCGCATAACCCGGCAGCCGCCGGCGAGGCTCCCGGCCAGAGCCCGCCGCTGCGGAACCGGCTGCTCCCGCCGCTGAGGCGCCGGCCGCTGCGGACGGGCCTGCTGGCGGGGAGGACTCGCTGCCGGTGCTGCCGGATCCGGCGGGCCGGGACGGGGAGCGGGCGCTGGCCCGGTTCGGGCTGCTGGGCGAGGGCGCCGCCCCGGTATTCGTCCCCGGTGCCCGCTACCCGCTGGCCGGGCTGCTGCTGGCGCTGCCCGCGCTGGAGGGCACCGGGCTGCTGGACTGCGCCCGCGCCGTGTACGGGCCGCTGCGGAACGGGTTCTACGGCCTGGACACCATGCTGATGCTGGGGGGTGTTCCAGGCGCTGCTGCGCGAGCCCCGCGCCGAGGGCGCCGCCCGCGCCGGCATCCGGGCGCTGGGCCGGGTGCCGGGCCTGGACCGGGCACCGGAGGTCAAGACGATCCGCCGCAAGCTCGGCGAGCTCGCCGCCGCAGGCAAGGCCGTGGACCTGCAGCTGGCGCTGGCCCGCCACCACGCCGCGGCCACCCCGGACGCCCTGGGATTCCTGTATATAGACGGGCACACCAGGGCGTACTTCGGCAAGCGGGATATCCAGAAGATGCACGTGACCAGGCTGAAGTTCCCCGGCCCCGCGACGGAGGAGACCTGGGTCACCGGCAGCGCCGGGGACCCGCTGCTGGTCGTGATGGCCCAGCCGTCCTCCTCGCTGGCCGCCCAGATCCGCGGGCTGCTGCCCGCGCTGCGCGAGATCACCGGGCCCGGCCGGAAAGCGACGTTGTGCTTTGACCGGGGCGGCTGGTCCCCGGCGCTGTTCGCGGACATCACCGACGCCGGGTTTGACCTGCTGACCTACCGCAAGAACGACGCCGGCACAGCTATCCCCGACCTGCCCGGGACCGCGTTCGCCACGGCCAGCTGTGCCGGCGACGACGGCCGCCCCCGCAGCTACGACCTCGCCGACACCACCACGGACCTGGCCATCAGCGAGGGCGAGCATAAAGGCCGCGTGCTGAGCCTGCGGCAGGTCACCCGCCGCAAGCCCGGCGACACCCGCCAGGTGCACATCCTGACCACCCGCGAGCCCGGTGACCTGCCTGCCGCCGCGGTGATCTACCGGATGACCTCACGGTGGCGGGAGGAGAACTACTTCCGCTACGGCCGCACCCACTTCGCACTCGACGCCCTGGACTCCTACGCCGTCACCCCCGACGACCCCGGCCGCATGATCCCGAACCCGGCGAAGAAAACCGCCGCCGCCGCCGTCAAGGCCGCGAAGAAAACCCTCGCCGGCGCCGGGGCCGGCCGTGAGGAAAAACTCGCCGCCCTGCGCAGCCCCGCCCCCGGCCAGGCAGTCATCATCACCAACCAGATGCTCGCCCGGCTTGAGGCCCCGGTCGCTGCCGCCCGCCGCGACCTGAAAACCGCCCAGGCCGCAGCCAGGGCCGTGCCCGCGAAAATCCCGCTCTCGGAGCACAACCCCGCCATGGTGAAACTGGACACCGAGACCAAGCTGATCACCCACGCCATCCGGATGGCCGCCTGCAACACCGAGACCATCCTGGCCCGCGCCCTGAACGGCTGCTACGCCCGCGCCGGCGACGAAGCCTACGCCCTGATCCGCGAAGCCTTGCACGCCAGCGGCGACATCACCATCCGCGGCAGCGTCCTGCACATCCGCCTCGACCCGCTGTCCGCCCCCCGCCGCACCAGTGCCCTCGCCGCGCTCTGCCAGCAGCTCAACACCACCCCGGCCTGCTACCCCGGCACCACGCTCACCCTTCACTACGAAGTCAAAGAACATCCCGGCACTACATGATCTATTGCGCTATGTCAGGAGCCCTGGGGTTAGGGAATTCTCTACCGGGAGTAGGGCATCGGCGTATAACGACGGACGATCCCAGGCACTAACGTATGCACATGATCACCAACCCGTCGCCGCGAGACCATGCCGAGGTCGACCTTGGTCCCGCTGCTGGCGTCAGCGACAGGGGCCTGCGGCATCACCGTAACGAGGACGCGATGGCCCTGGCCGCCGAGCAGGCGCCAGACGGTCCGGCGGTGGTGGCGGTGGTCTGCGACGGCGTCTCTTCCTCAGCCCGTCCCGACGAGGCGTCGCAGGCCGCCACGCAGGCCGCGCTGCCGGTGCTGGTGGCCGCGGTGCAGGCGGGCGGGGATCTCGCCGCGGCCTCGCTGGCCTCAGTGGCCGCTGCGCGCCGGTCGGTGGCGGCCCTGCAGGGTCCCGGGGGTGACACCTCGGCGACCACGTTCGTGTCCGCCGTCGCGAGCGGCTATGAGGTGACCTTGTGCTGGCTGGGCGACAGCCGTGCCTACTGGCTGGGCCAGTCGGCGTCGGAATCCCGGCTGCTCACGCGGGATGATTCCGTGGCCGGGGGGATGGTCGCGGCCGGCCTGGCCAACGAGGCCGCGGCGATGGCCTCGCCGCATGCGCACGTGCTGACCCGCTGGCTCGGCGGCGACGCCGCGGACCTGGCCGACGACCCCGACCGTGCCGCGCACGTCGAGCGGTACACGCCGCCCGGGCCCGGGGCCCTGCTCATATGCTCGGACGGCTTGTGGAACTACCTGCCCGAGGCCACGGACCTCGCCGGGCTGGCGCTGCCCAAGGCGCTGAGCGACCCGCTCGATGCCGCCGCCGACATGGTGAAGTTCGCCATCGATGCCGGCGGTGCTGACAACATCACTGTCGTCCTGATCCCCTACCTCAGCCCCGAAACCCCCTGACATACTCAACACTCGCGGCCATGTCACCGGCCGGCCTGTCGCCGATTATCGCCGCCCTGGTCGCGAGGACCGGCACCTGGCTGCTCTACCGGATCAGCCGCAGCGGCCTGAGCGACAGGGAAGCAGACAATGTCCTGGATCAACCTTTCAGCAATCTGGAAGATCGTCGTTTTCGGTCTTATCGCCGGCGCGGGACTCCCGGCCATATTCGCCTTCGGCATGCTTTCCCTGTCGAAGGGCCCCAAGACCCAGACCGCGGGTGCTGACTCCGATGTCGTCGTCGGGGTCGGCGGAGGCGATCCGTAAGGCCATCGAGGCCATCACCTATCACAACCCGAGCGACGCCGACGTCGCCCGGGTCCGGGCCAGGCTGGCCGCCGGCGGCTGGCCCCTGGCCAGGCCCGAGCGAATCACCGACCCAGCCGAGTTCCCCTAGCCGGCTCCGCCACCCTCGCCGCTTCTGCCACGCCCGCCGCGCGGCGCGGGCCCGGCCTGCCCACCCCGGAATCCTGATGCTCAGTACTTGGGACCGACGACCTCGTCGAGCCGTGCCACCGCTTCGCGGCGTGCCACGGATATGGCGTTCCGCCTAGAGAAGCGCCAGGCGACCCCGAGCTGATCCAAGGTCTCACCGCACAACCGGAGAATATCACTGGACTCGTTGGTAAATATGTATCGCGCATACTCGTACCAGTGGTCGCCGTCCGTGAGATGTGCCCGTACCCGGTTAATCCCGCGATAACCGTCCGAATGGAACAGCCCGCGGGCAAAGCGGCCAGGATTCGCCATCACAATGGCGCGCTGCCATGGTTGCAGCTCGATTTTACGCATGTGCTTCCGGCCCGCTCCGTGCTGCGGGAACAAGCACGGCCAGTGCCGGGAACAGCTGATCACTTCGGTGCAGCCGACCTGTTGCTGGGTACGGACCTTGCTGCCCGGCCGTACCGCGCTCATGGCCCGCTCGCACTCGCGCCGGAGCCCAGGCCAGGCGTCCGCGCATGCGATACGCAGCTTCCACACCCTCTTGTCCCTCGCGCCGGCCAGGCTTATGCAGCCATCTCCCAGGTAGAGACCGAGCAGGTAGGCGTAGTCGGCTTGCGGTTCGGGCAGCATCGGGCTAGGCGCGCACCTGGGGCAGACGGCGCGGGGATTGGCGCTGACCGGATGCTCGCGCCAGTCATGCAATGTTGCCCGTGAGATGCCAGTCGACATGCTTATGCTGTGGAGGCTAATCCCATGTTCCATGAGAGTCACCGCATTACGACGTACATCGGAACTGTACATTATCGTATTATGACAGGCCGCACTGACATTCTGGGTTTGTGAATTTGCTTTCTGGGTGCCCCGAGTGGGATTCGAACCCACACTTTACGGTGTTTGAGACCGCACGCTCTACCTGTTGGCGTATCGGGGCGCAGCTCGCCCCATGGGGGAGCGGCACGATGACAATCTACCTCGTGACGGTAGGCTCGTGGGCATGAGTCAGAATCCGCTGCGTGTCGTGATCGCCGAGGACGAGGCACTGATCCGTCTCGACCTCAAGGAGATGCTGGAGGAAGAGGGCTATTCGGTCGTCGCCGAGGCGGGCGACGGCGAGTCGGCCGTCGAGCACGTCACGACGTTGCGCCCGGATCTGGCCATCCTTGATATCAAGATGCCGGTCCTCGACGGGATCTCCGCCGCCGAGCGGATCGCCGCCGAGCGGATCGCGCCGGTCGTCATCCTGACCGCCTTCTCCCAACGTGAACTGGTGGAGCGGGCCCGCGACGCGGGCGCGATGGCGTACCTGGTGAAGCCGTTCACCAAGGCCGACCTGGTGCCGGCCATCGAGATGGCGGTCAGCCGGTTCGCCGAGATCCGCGCGCTCGACGCCGAGATCGACACGCTGCGCGAGCGGCTCGAGGTCCGCAAGCTGCTCGACCGGGCCAAGGGCCTGCTCCAGTCCGAGCACGGGCTGACCGAGCCGGAAGCCTTCCGCTGGATCCAGAAGACCTCGATGGACCGCCGGCTCACCATGCGCAAGGTGGCCGAAGCGGTGATCGAGGGCAGCATGCGCGTTCCCGCGGAAACGCCGCAGCCCCAGTCTTGATGGCCCAGTCTTGATGGCCCAGCCTTGATGGCCCAGTCCTGATGGCTTAAAAGCGAGAACCCGGGGGGCCGTTGGTGCCGTGCCGGCCTTCCCCGGCCGACACGTTGTCTACTTGAACCCCCCGGGCCCGCTGTCACCACGTTAGCGACCCGCCGCCTTGCGGTGCAAAGCGAGCCCTCAGCCGGGGGCCCGGCGAGTTCAGCTGTCGATTGCTCCCTGTTCACGCAGGGGATCGATGCCGTTGGCCTCGCGTCCGGGCACCTGGTCCCTGATCAGGCAGGTAAGCCGCGATGTGCACACCCGGCGGCCGGCCGTGTCCGTGATGACGATCTCATAGGTAGCCAGCGTCCGGCCGCCGTGCGCCAGGGTGGCGACCGCCGTGACCTCCCCGTCGCTGGCGCTACGGTGGTGCGTCGCGCTGATCTCGATGCCCACCACCACCCGGCCCAGGCCAGCGTGCAAGGCAGCGGCCAGTGACCCGATGGTCTCCGCGAGCACGCACGAGGCGCCGCCGTGCAGCAGGCCGTACGGCTGGACGTTGCCGGCCACCGGCATCGTCGCCACGACCTCGGCCCCGGAGGCCGACAGGATCTTGATGCCCATGCTGTGCGCCAGGGTGCCCTCGGCGGTCGTCACCGCGATGATCCTGTCCAGCATCTCCTGGTCCATCCGTACCTCCGCTCGCTTTGGCCCACGTCAAGGGTGCCATGCGCCCTGGCCGGCGCCCCACAAGGGCACCCGAAGCCGACACGCCCGCACGCCGCAGCAACCCGAAGAACCGCCAAGATCGCCTGACAGCCCCACATTCCGTCACATTTATGTGCGATCAGGGGGTGACTTGGGGCTTGTTAACGCTCACAATTCAAGTTGGAACCTGTTTAGAAGGGAGCACAGCATGCGCGAGATCGGAAGACAGCGACGTCTCCGTCGCCTAGTCACCATCGGGCTGGCCGCCATGGTGGCTATTGCGGTCGGGGGGTCCCTGGCAGCCACCCAGGCCCAGGCGGCAAGCACCAAGCCAGCCGCAGCCGGCCTGAGCCTCAGCAGGCAGTTCTTCGGGACCGCGTTCGATAAGTACGCGGGCCATAACCTGCCCGTATATCGGTACACGCTCCGCAACGCCCGCGGCATGAGCGTGCAGATCATCACCTACGGCGCGACCGTCCAGGCCATCAACGTCCCTGACCGGTTCGGTAGTACGGCCGACGTGGTGCTCGGCTTCAAGACCCTGGCGGACTACGTCCAGTTCGACAGCCCGCCGGTCGCCCCGACCACCGGCGTGTACTTCGGCGAGACCGTCGGCCGGTACGCCAACCGGATCGCCAACGGCAAGTTCACCCTGAACCAGCCCGGAGTCGGGCCGGTCAACTACACCATCCCCGTCAACAACGGGCCGAACGCCCTGCACGGCGGGATCGTCGGCTTCGGTAACCACGTCTGGGCCGACAAGCCGGTCTTCGGTCCCGGCTCCGTGGGCGTGCAGCTCACGCTGGTCAGCCCGAACGGCGACGAGGGCTACCCCGCCGGGTCCCCTGGCTGCCCGACCGGCTGCACCGGTTACCCGGCCCAGATCAAGGTCGTCCTGACCTACACCCTGAACAACGCCAACCAGCTGATCCTGCACTACACGACCACCAACCAGTCCACGAACCTCAACACGATCCTCAACCTGACCAACCACAGCTACTTCAACCTGGCCGGCGAGAGCTCGTTCCCCGGCTCGGCCTACGGCCAGTTCGTCCAGATCAACGCGAACACGTACACGCCGACCGACACCACCTCGATCCCGCTCGGCTACCTGGCGTCGGTGTTCGGCACGCCGATGAACTTCACTACCCCGTTCGCGATGGGCGCCCGGATCCAGGACGTCAGCGCCAACTTCAACTCGCCCGGCTTCAACCAGCTGCTGGAAGCCCAGGGTTATGACCACAACTGGGTGCTGAACCCCGGCCACTCCGGCCCGCTCGGGCTCAACCTGGCCGCAACCGCCTTCGACCCGGGCAGCGGCCGTCTGCTGACGGTATGGACCGACCAACCGGGCGTTCAGTTCTACACGAGCAACTTCCTGACCGGGACGCTCGTGGGCATCAGCGGCCACGCTTACCGGCAGGGTGCCGCCTACACGTTCGAGACCCAGCACTTCCCGAACTCGCCCAACCAGCCCAACTTCCCCTCCACCGAGCTGAAGGCGGGCCAGACCGTCAATTCCACGACCATGTTCGCGTTCTCCTCGTAACACCGCTTAACCGCGGTCCCCGTCCGCCACTTCGCGCCACGCAACGGCACGCAGGTGGCGGACGGGGATACCGCAGCCCGTTCGGACCATAGGATCGGAACGTGGCGACACAAGTGACGAGCCAGGACCGACTCCTCCTACTCGATGGTCATTCGCTCGCGTACAGGGCGTTCTTCGCGCTGCCGATCGAGAATTTCTCCACCACGACCGGGCAGCCGACCAACGCGGTCTACGGGTTCACCGCGATGCTGATCAACGTGCTGCGCGACGAGAAGCCGACGCACGTCGCGGTGGCGTTCGACCGGGGCGAGCCGACGTTCAGGCACGAGCAGTACGTCAAGTACAAGGCCAACCGCCGCGAGACGCCCGAGGACTTCCGCAGCCAGCTCAGCCTGATCTTCGAGGTGCTCGACGCGCTCGGCATCAGGCGGCTGTCGGCGCCGGGCTACGAGGCTGATGACCTCATCGCCACGCTGGCCACGCAGGCCGCGGCGCAGGATATGGACGTCCTCATCGTCACCGGCGACCGCGATGTGCTCCAGCTGGTCTCGGACAAGGTGACGGTGCTGATGACCAGGCGCGGCATCACCGAGATGACCCGGTTCACCCCGGAGACGGTGGCCGAGAAGTACGGGCTCTCCCCGGCGCAGTACCCCGACTTCGCCGCGGTCCGCGGCGACCCGAGCGACAACCTGCCCGGCATCCCCGGGGTGGGGGAGAAGACCGCGACCAAGTGGATCGTGGAGTTCGGCTCGCTGCAGGCCCTGGTCGACCGGGTGGACGAGGTCAAGGGCAAGGCCGGCGACGCGCTGCGTGAGCATCTCGGCAACGTGCTGCGCAACCGCCAGCTCACCGCGCTGCTCACCGACCTGCCCGCCGAGACTGTCGGCGCCGTGCCCGGCGACCTGCTGCCGGTGGCCTGGGACCGGGAGAAGATCCACCAGCTCTTCGACACGCTCCAGTTCAAGGTGCTCCGCGAGCGCCTCTACCAGACCCTCCCGCACGGCCTCATCGGCGCGATCGGCTCGGACCCCGGCAGCCCGCTCGGCGCCGCCGCCGCTTCCGGTCCGGAAAAAGCGGCCTTCGAGGTGGTGACCGAGCTGCTCGGACCGGACCAGGTCGGTGCCTGGCTGGCCGCCCACTCTTCGGCCGAACGGTCCGGGGTGGCAGTCATCGGAACCTGGGGGCGCGGGACGGGGAACGTGACCGGCCTGGCGATCGCCGCTCCGGACGGTCATGGGGCCTACATCGATCCAGTCGAGCTCACAGAAGCGGACGAGCAGGTGCTGGCCGCATGGCTGGCGGACGCCGACCGCCCGAAGGTGCTGCACGACGCCAAAGGCCCCATGCACGCGTTCGCAGCCCGCGGCCTGCCGCTGGCCGGACTGGCCTGCGACACGGCACTCGCCGCCTACCTGGCGCTGCCCGGCCAGCGCACCTTCGACCTGGCCGACCTGGCGCTGCGCTACCTGGGCAAGGAACTCCGCGAGGAGGCCGAAGACGGCCAGCTGACACTGGACGGCTCGGGCGAGCGCGACGCGGCGGCCGCCCTGGTGCTGCGCGCCCAGGCCACGCTGGAGCTGGCCGCGGCCCTGGAGGAGGACCTGGACCGGCGCGAGTCGGTGGCGCTGCTGCGCGAGCTCGAGCTGCCGCTGGTCTCCGTGCTGGCCAAGATGGAGCGCGCCGGGATCGCCGCCGACGCCGAGCACTTCGCCGCCATGTCCTCGATGCTGCACGGCGAGGCGAAGGCGGCCGAGCAGGCCGCGTACGCGGTCGCCGGGCACGAGTTCAACCTCGGCTCGCCCAAGCAGCTGCAGGAGCTGCTCTTCACCGAGCTCGGCCTGCCCAAGACCAAGCGCATCAAGACCGGGTACACCACCGACTCCGAGGCGCTGACCAGCCTGCTCGCGCAGACCGGCCACCCGGTCCTCGAGCACCTGCTGCGCCATCGCGACGTGGCCAAGCTGATGTCGATCGTGGACTCGCTGATCCCGATGGCCGGCGAGGACGGCCGGATCCACACCACGTTCAACCAGACGGTCGCGGCCACCGGCCGGCTGTCCTCCGCCGACCCGAACCTGCAGAACATCCCCATCCGCACCGAACTCGGCCGCCAGATCCGGCTCGGCTTCGTGGTCGGCGAGGGCTACGAGACCTTGCTGTCGGCGGACTACAGCCAGATCGAGTTGCGGATCATGGCGCACCTGTCCGGCGACGAGGCGCTGATCGCGGCGTTCGAGTCGGGGCACGACTTCCACGCGGCGACTGCTTCCCGGGTGTTCGGCCTGCCGCCCGCGGAGGTGGGACCCGAGCTGCGGGCCAAGATCAAGGCGATGAACTACGGGCTGGCCTACGGCCTGTCCGCCTACGGGCTTTCCCAGCAGCTGCGGATCACGCCCGACGAGGCGCGCGGGCTGATGGAGGAGTATTTCAAGGAGTTTGGCGGCGTCCGGGATTACCTGCACGAGGTGGTCTCGCGGGCGCGGATGGACGGCTACACCGCCACCATGATGGGCCGCCGCCGGTATCTGCCCGACCTGACCTCGGACAACAGGCAGCGGCGGGAGATGGCCGAACGGATGGCGCTCAACGCGCCGATCCAGGGCTCGGCCGCGGACGTGATCAAGGTGGCGATGCTGGCCGTAGACAGCGCGCTGGCGGCGGCGGGGCTGCGCTCCCGGATGCTGCTGCAGGTGCACGACGAGCTCATCATCGAGGTGGCGCCCGGCGAGCTCGCAGAAGTCCGCGACCTGGTGTGCGCCGCGATGGCCGGCGCCGCTTCGCTGCGGGTGCCCCTCGACGTATCGGTCGGCACCGGCCGAAGCTGGGCCGAGGCGGCGCACTGAGCTGGCCCCGGGGGACACTCTGCCCCCCGGGGACGCCCCAGACCCCGGTGGCCCGGAACCCCGCTGCGCTTCGCGCCCCGCTGCGGTACCTCGCCGTAGTATCGCGTGGCCGGAGGGGCTCTGCTTGCTCCCCCGGGCCCACCCAAGGCCCCCTCGCGTCCCGTGCGATTGCGGCTACGCCGCCCAATTCGCCGTACTGCCCAGACCTCCCCCAGCACCCGCCGCGCCGACACCGTGGCCGTATTGTGGCCGGTCTCAATTGACCCTCCAGGTTAACTCTCATAAGCTGGGCACCGCGCCGTGTCCTCGTGCGTTCCGCCGTGATCGCGTGGTATCAACACCATGTGATCGGGCAGGCGGCTCGCCGGGCGTGCCGTAGCCGGCTCTCTTGCTGACTGTGGTAAGTCCTGTGAATCCTGGTCACCTGCACGGTTACCGGCGTATCCATAACTTTCCCTGTCCGCATCCGGAGCCAACCTACACATGACGAGCACCACGCAAGCCAACTCGACCCCCAAGGTGGCGGTCAACGACATCGGGTCCGAGGAGGCATTCCTCGCCGCGATCGACGAAACCATCAAGTATTTCAACGACGGTGACATCGTCGAAGGAACAGTCGTCAAGGTCGACCGAGACGAGGTCTTGCTCGATATCGGCTACAAGACAGAAGGCGTGATTCCCTCCCGCGAACTGTCGATCAAGCACGACGTGGACCCGCACGACGTGGTCCACGTCGGCGAGCACATCGAGGCCCTTGTCCTGCAGAAGGAGGACAAGGAAGGCCGGCTGATCCTGTCCAAGAAGCGGGCGCAGTACGAGCGCGCCTGGGGCACGATCGAGAAGATCAAGGAAGAGGACGGCGTGGTCACCGGCACGGTGATCGAGGTCGTCAAGGGCGGCCTGATCCTGGACATCGGGCTGCGCGGCTTCCTGCCGGCCTCGCTGGTGGAGATGCGCCGGGTCCGCGACCTGCAGCCGTATGTGGGCAAGGAGATCGAAGCCAAGATCATCGAGCTGGACAAGAACCGCAACAACGTGGTC
>JBKQQQ010000629.1:0-4741 GCA_052144275.1 Streptosporangiaceae bacterium | reverse complement strand
GGGCACACGGGCCCGCGTGTAGCAGAACTCCAGGCCGCGGCGCAGGCTGCCGTCCGGCGCCCGCAGCGGTTCGAGTAGCGCGCCCGCCCGGGCGCGGGCCGCCCGCAGGTCCCGCTCCGGGATCTTCTCCCAGAACAAGGCGGGCGCCTGGTTCCAGCTCGCCGCCCACCAGGCGTCCGGGCCGGCGTACCTGACCTCCGCCACCTGCCGCCTGGTGCTGACGTCCTGGTAGCCGATGCGCCGCAGCATGGCCTCCATCGTGGCCACCGAATCGAACGGCGGCCGGTGCAGGAACCCGGCGAACCCGCCGTCCGCCGCGTAGGCGTCCACTGCGGCGATGACCGGGACCCAGTCCGGGTCCTCGGCGACGTTCCAGCTGAAGGCGAAGACGCCACCCGGCCGCAGTAGCTCCGCGTAGCGCCGGGCGGCGCGGCCCGGATCGGCCAGCAGGAACATCACGTTGCTGGCCAGCACCACGTCGAAGCTCGCGCCGGGATACGCCGGGTCCTCGGCGTCCCCTGGCTCGACGGTCACGTTGCCCAGGCCCAGCCGGACCGCCGCCGCGGCGGCTCGGGCCAGCATGCCGGCCGCGAGGTCGATCCCGGTCACGTGCCCGGTCGGCCCGGCCGGGCCGACCGGGCCGACCGCCCTGGCCGCGGCGAACAGGCAGGCGCCCGCGCCGCAGCCCACGTCGAGCACCGCCTGGCCTGGCCGCAGCCCGGCCACCTGGACCAGGAGATCGGACACCGGGCCGAAGAACCCGCCCGGCCCGGTGTCGTAGCCAGCGGCGAGCCCGTCGAACGCCGCCGTCACCCACTCCTTGAACGCAGCATCGGTCAACGCAGGGTCCACGGCCGCATCTCATCACGCCGCGGCGCGCGCTGGAAGGGCCCAGCCGGCGGGCCGGTGATCTCAGCCCGCGCCGGGCCGGGGTGCTAACCGGCGTGAAAAAAGGGGGGTTAACCGGTGTGCCAGGCCTTCGTACACCCGGTATTATACCGAGTATGCTACTCGATAGGTTGATCACATGAGCGTCCGGCATGCCCTGCTCGCGTTGCTCAGCGAGGGACCCAAGTACGGGCTGCAGCTGCGGGAGGAGTTCGAGGCGCGGACCGGCGAGGTCTGGCCGCTGAACGTCGGCCAGGTCTACACCACGCTGCAGCGGCTGGAGCGGGACGGGCTGGTCGAGTCCGACGGCGACGGCCAGGACGGCCCGCAGAAGGGCTTCCGGATCACCGCGGCCGGCTCGGATGAGCTGACCGGGTGGCTGCGCACGCCGTCGGACATGAGCTCGCCGCCGCGCGACGAGCTGGTGATGAAGGTCCTGGTGGCGCTGCGGGTGCCGGGCACCGACGTACGAGATGTGATCCAGGTGCACCGCAGGTACCTGGTGGAACTGATGCAGCAGTGGACTCGGATCAAGGAAACCGAGGCTGAGTCCGACATGAGCCTGGCCCTGGTGGTGGACGCGGAGCTGTTCCGGCTCGATGCCGTGGTCCGCTGGCTGGATGCCGCGGACGGCCGCATCAAGCGGGCCGCCGCCGAACCGGTCCAGGCTGAGGCAACAACGGGGACGACGCAGGCCATGCCGAGCGTACGGCGAAGAATTGGAGCAAGAAAATGAGCGTGCTGGAAATGCGGCGCGTGTCGCGCATCTACGGCCTGGGGGCCGCCGAGGTGCGCGCGCTGCAAGACATCGACCTGACGGTCGACGCGGGTGCGATGGTGGCCGTGATGGGGCCGAGCGGATCGGGGAAGTCCACGCTGCTGACCATCGCCGGCAGCCTGGAGGATCCCAGCAGCGGCGAGGTGCGCGTCTGCGGGGAGGAGCTGACGACGCTGTCGCGCAACGCCAAGGCGCGGCTGCGCCGTCGCTCGATCGGCTACGTGTTCCAGGATTTCAACCTGCTGCCCGGGCTGACGGCGGCGGAGAACGTCGCGCTGCCGTTGGAGCTCGATGGCGTGCCGGCCAGGAAGGCCCGCGTGGCCGGGCTGAACGCCCTCGACGAACTCGGCCTGGCCGAGCGGGCGGCCAGCTTCCCCGACCAGCTGTCCGGCGGCGAACGGCAGCGGGTGGCGATCGCCCGCGCCGTGGTCGGCGAGCGCCAGCTGCTGCTGGCTGACGAGCCCTCGGGCGCGCTCGATTCGGTCAACGGCGAGGGTGTCATGCGGCTGATCCACGCCGCGTGCAAGCGGGGCGTGGCAGCGGTCGTGGTAACCCACGACGCCCAGCTGGCCTCGTGGGCCGACCGGGTGGTGTTCCTGCGCGACGGCCGGGTGACCGACCAGACCCTGCCCGCGCCTGGCCCCGAATCGCTGCTCACGCCGGGATCAGGCCAATGAGCCCGGGTCCAGCAGGCACCGCACTGCGCGAACGCCCGGCCTCGGCGGGAACTTCAAACGGGGGCGTTCCCGCCCGCCGCGCCGTGATCCGCTGGTCGTGGCGGATGTTCCGCCGCGAGTGGCGCCAGCAGTTGCTGGTCCTGACGCTCATCGTGGTGGCACTGGCCGCCACCGTCGTCGGGGCGGCGGTGGCCACCAACACGCCGCCGCCGGCCGGCGCGGGCTTCGGCACCGCGCAGGACATGGCCACGTTCCCCGGCGGCCCGCAGCTGGCCAGCCATATCGCCGCGCTGGAGCAGCGCTTCGGCCGCGTCGACGTCATCGAGAACCAGACCGTCGCCATCCCGGGCTCGATCAACACCTACGACCTGCGCGCCCAGGACCCGAACGGGCCGTTCGGCGTTTCGATGCTCTCCCTGGTCGCCGGGCACTACCCGACCGGGCCGGACCAGGTGGCCGTGACCGACGGCGTGGCCGCCACCTTCAACCTCAGGATCGGCGACGTGTGGCACCAGGGCGGCACAGCGCGTCAGGTCGTCGGCATCGTGCAGAACCCGCAGAGCCTGCTTGACGAGTTCGCCCTCGTCGCGCCGGGTCAGGTCAGCAGGCCAAGCCAGGTCACCGTGCTGTTCACCGCGCCGCCCGGTACGACCACCGCCTCACTCGGCTCCCTCAGCCAGTACGTGCAGACCCGGCAGTCGGCGGCGGCCAGCAACCCGCTCAACCCCGAGACCATCGTGCTGGCGCTGGCTACGGTCGGCATGCTGCTCATCGCCCTGGTCGCGGTGGGCGGCTTCACGGTACTGGCGCAGCGCCGGCTGCGCTCGCTCGGCATGCTCGGCGCCCTGGGCGCCACCGACAGGAACATCCGCCTGGTGGTCCGGGTCAACGGCGTCCTGGTGGGTGTCGTGGGCGCGCTGGCCGGGACGGTCCTGGGCCTGGCCGTCTGGCTGGCCTACCGGCCGAGGCTGGAATCCAGTGCCCACCACCTGATCGGCGCGTTCCAGCTGCCGTGGATCGTGATCGGCCCGGCGATGGCGCTGGCCGTGGTGGCCACCTACTTCGCCGCCTCCCGCCCGGCCCGCTCGATCACGAGGATCCCCGTCGTCGCCGCCCTGTCCGGGCGGCCCGCGCCGCCCAAGCAGGTGCACCGCTCGGCGGTGCCCGGCGTGATCCTGTTCGTGGTCGCCGCGGCCCTGTTCTGGTACACCGGCAAGAGCAGCAACGGCGGCGGAGCACCCGAGCTCGTCGGCGGCTTCGTCGCGCTCATTGCCGCGGTGATCCTGCTGGCTCCCTTCAGCCTGGCGATCCTGGCCAGAGCTGGGCGGCGGGCCCCGATCGCGATGCGCCTGGCCCTGCGCGACCTGGCTCGCTACCGGGCCCGCTCGGGATCGGCCCTGGCGGCCATCAGCCTTGGCGCGCTGATCGCCGTCCTGGTCTGCGTCCTGACCGCGCAGCGGTACGGGAACGTCCTGGACTACGCCGGGCCGAACCTGGCCTCGAACCAGATCATCGTGTACACGCCCAACGGCGGACCTGGCGGCGGCGGCCCGGGCAACGGACCGGGCGGGTCCAGCTCATCCGGAACCGTCAGCACGCCGCAGGCCCAGGCGGCGACCGCACAGAACATCGCCAAGGCCCTCGGCTCCAGCACCGTCATCGAGCTCGACCAGGCCGGCGCCTCGCTGCAGCACGCCGCGGCCGGGCGTTCCTGGTCCGGACCGATCTACGTGGCCACCCCGCAGCTCCTGGCGGCGTTCGGGATCAAAGCGTCCGAGGTTAACCCCGACGCCGACTTCCTCACGGCGCGGCCCGGACTATCCGGCATCTCCCAGATGCAACTCGTCTACGGCGGCTACTTCGGCCCAGGCGGCGCCGGCGGCGGCGGCCACGGCCCGCAGGACGTCGGGTCAATCAGCTACCCGTGCCCGAAGGGCCAGTGCGTCGCTAACCCGGTGATCCAGGAGGTCAGCGCCCTTCCGGGCGGCACGTCGGCCCCCAACACGGTGCTCACCGAACACGCCATCCACATGCTCGGCCTGCACACCAGTACCGCCGGGTGGCTCATCCAGGCGCCGCACCCGCCGACCGCGGCGCAGATCACCAACGCCAGGCTCACCGCCTCCGCGGCCGGCATGACGATTGAGACCAAGTCCAGCACGCCTTCCTCGGCGGAGATCCTCAACTATGCCACCGCGTTCGGCATCGCCTTGGCGCTGGGCATCCTGGCCATGACCATCGGCCTGATCCGCAGTGAGACGGCCAGGGACCTGCGTACCCTGACCGCCACCGGGGCGAGCAGCTTCACCCGCCGGGAGCTGACCGCCGCGACCGCCTTCGCGCTGGCCCTGAGGGGCGCCGTGCTCGGCACGGTGGCGGCCTACGTCGGCGCCATCGG
>JBKQQQ010000628.1:0-5154 GCA_052144275.1 Streptosporangiaceae bacterium | reverse complement strand
ATGGTTCGGCTTCCAGGTCGGGCTCTGGTTCGCGGGTGCGTCCGGTTCCAGGAGCTCGGCCAGCGACGGAGGCCCGCCTGGCTGCCAGCCGCGGAGCTGGCCGGCCACGATCGCGTACGCGGGACGGCCTTGTGGCCACCGATCGGAGAAGTCGGGGAACGGCAGGTCGCAGGCTTCGTTCATTTCGGCTCTGCCTCCGGCGTCCGGATGCACGGCGGGTTAGTGACGAACTCCCCGTCCGGGACCAGCCCGGGAAAGAGGATCACGACCATGAAGTCGATGACGCCCAGGCGCTCCGGCTCCCTGCGCTCCGGCTCCGGTTGTTCCGGGGTGCTCCAGGCGATCACTGGCCAGCCTCCAGGTCCGCCTCCCGGGCGGCTTTCCGCCGGGTGTATGCCGCATCTCGCTCGTTCGCCTCGGCCACCCGTTCGACCTCACGCCGGGCGTACTCATTCATCTGGCGGAACGCCTCGGCCTCCGCCGTCCCCTCCGCAGGCTCGATCAGGCCGTAGTTGCAGGCAAAGGCCATCTCAGCCCACCACCCCTCCTCACCCGGCTCAGGCTGCGGCTCTGGTGCCGTCATTGCCCCGCCTCCGGCTCCGGGACGGGAATGAGGCACCCGTCCGTGGTGTGCGGCTGGCAGTCGTATACCAGCCGTCCCCCGTCGCCCTCCATCACCGGCTGGCCGTTGAACAGAAGCCAGGGGTCCTCCGGGTTGGGTGTGCCGTTTGCCGGTTCCTGGCTGCCGATCTTCTCCAGGGGCTCCGATGCTCGCGCGATCGCATCGGGGGCGGTCAGGCCGAGTTCGGCGGCCCAGCCCTGGATGTGCGGCCAGAGGCGGTGGTCCTCGTGGAGGTCTTCTTCGGCGGCGGTGTCGGCGAGGATCATTGCGGTGATGGCGGTGTTGCGGTCCAGGGTCTGGCCGGGGAGCCAGGACACTTCCCATCCGTTCCGGCTGGGTGCCTGCCGGGCGGTGTGGGCGGTCTGGTCGCTGGTCATGGTGGTGTCGTGGATGGTCAGGGTCATGGTTCGGCTTCCAGGTCGGGTTCGGGGTCGCGGTGGCGGTTCTGGTCGGCGTGCAGGGCATCGGCCAGGGAGGCCGCGGCGGCCGGGAACCGGTCTTTGAGCCAGTCGCTGGCGCCGACGACGATCACGTAGTCGGGAGGCCTGCGGCTGGGTTGGTTGTCGTCGGGCTGGCGGGTCACTGGCCGGCCTCCCGGTCTGCCGCGGGGCCGGGCTCAGGGCGGCGAGCGGTTGCGGCTGTCGAGGCCTCGGCGGCCTGGATCAGCTGAGCGCTCAGGTGGTCATATGCCTGGGCGTCCTGGAGGCGCGATTCGCAGGTCGGGCAGGTCTGGCCGGTGCAGTCGGCACAGAGTTCGATGCGGTCGCGCTTGTAGTCGGCGGCTATGTCCAGGGCGACCAGGAGGTTCTTGACCTCGCCGGCCGGGACGAGGACGGCCTGATGGCCGACCGGGGTGAGCGGCTCCGGTTCCGTCCGCGACGGTATCTCGCCGATGTAGGGGCCGAACGGGTGGTCCAGGGAGCCTTCGTAGATGTGCGCCAGGTCGCTAATGAGCACGATGGCCCGGGCGGTGTGCTCGTCGTCGCTGCGGGCGTACCCGTGCCGGTCCAGCACGCTGAAGATGTCAGTGATGAGGTCGGGGTTCATCCGGTTGCCGGTCATGCGCCTTTTCTCCGGTAGCGGCGGACGGGCAGGCGGATGTCGGGGGCGATGCCGGTGCCGGTGGCCGGGCGAAAGCCGGTGCGGGGGCGGTAGCCGGGGACGTCGAGCTGGTGGTCATCCAGGGCGGCGCCGGCGCACCAGTTCCCGGCGATGGCGCGGCCGCGGGCGCGGGCGGCGGCGGCACGTTCGGCGCGGGTGCGTCCGGGGGCACGTTTGTCCCACCACGCGTCATAGAGGTCGGCGATGGCGTCGCGCAGGGGCGGGCTGATGGTGCGGGCGTCACCGCGGACGAGCCGCTGGATGGTTTCCTCGCGGACGCCCAGGGCGCGGGCGATGCGGGCTGAGCCGTGGCCCATCACGTGCAGGGCGCGCAGCCGCAGCCGCGTCCCGCCCGCATCCAGGCGGGCGAAGGTGAGGTGGTGGACCGTCGCTGCGGCGACGCGGGTGCCTGTGGTCATCTCAGTTCACCCCCTCGGCCTGGTGGTTACGGGCCTGGCTTGTCCGGCGCGCGGAGTCGAGAGTGCGGGTGATCTCCGGCTCGTCCAGGCCGACCTGGCGGGCGGCCGCGGCCAGCGAGCTCAGGTCGGCGGCCGGATCGGCGTCCAGGGCGCGGTTGGCGGCCCAGTACAGGCCGGAATTGCGGTTCCCCTCCGGTTGGCTGGCGACCCAGCGGGCCAACTGGCTGAGCGCGCGGTCTGGGTCCTGGCCCGGTGCCGGGGGTTGCTGGTGCCGCTGGGGTTCGAGGAGGGCGGTGACTGCGGTCCAGTCGAGGCCGTTGTGGCCGCCGAGCTTCTTGATGAGCCGGTAGGGCTTGCCGTCTACCTGCGAGGGCGGGGCCAGGACGTATCCGCCGGTGGACCGGAAGTCCAGGTGGTGGCTGGGCAGGCGGCCGTTGTGCTGGCCGGTGCCGGTGAAGTAGGCGTGCATCCCGCCGGCCGGGGTCCGCACGTAGGCTGACGCGCCGTCGACCAGACCCGCGCGCTCGAGCTTGCCGAAGGCGGGGTAGCCGTTTCCGGCTTCGCCGTGCTGGTCGACGTCCAAGACGTCGGGGCCGGGGGTGCCGGTAGCGATGGCCAGGTTCCAGGTGAAGCCGCGGCCGAACCACTCGGTGATCTGCTGCTCATCAGTAGTGGCGTCCCGGAAGCCGTGCGCGGTGGCGGGGATCTTCTCCCCTGGCAGGCAGGGGAAGACGGGCCAGCCGTGGCGAGCGTAGGCGAGGGCCTGGTGGAGCGTCGCGTCGGTCATGACGCGCGCCGGGGATAGCCGGTGATCGGTGCTGGGGTGCGCGGGTGGCCGCAGTGGGATGTTTCGAGCCGGAGCTGGTCGGCCAGGGCGGGCAGGATGCGGGCCTGGTATTCGGCCTGGGCCGAGAGGATCCCGGTCGTGCGGCGGGGCTGCAGGTAGAGCACCGACCACAGGCCGGAGGCGATGTCCAGGCCGTACAGGCACAGGTCGTGGGCCTGCCAGCAGGGGCCGAGGGTGGCGGCTAGGTGCCCGTAGCCGGGCTGGTAGACCTGCTGCACCCAGGCATGGAGCCGGGCGATTGGTTCCTGCCGTTCGGCGGCCGCGAGTTTCCACCAGGCTGGCGGCGGGCTCGGGCGGTAGCGGTCTGGGTCGGCGTCGGCGGGCGTGGTCTCGGCGAGCCGGGCCAGGGCGTCCGCGTGCTCGCGCAGCGTGTCGCCGATGCCGGTGATCAGCTCGGTGAGCTGGGTGAGCTGCTCGTGGTGGTCGGCAAGCTGCTGCAGCGCGGCGGTGATCGGGTCTGGGGTCATGGTCAGCTCCAGGGGTAGGAGGTGCCGTCACCGGGGAGCCATTCGGCGGGCACGTGATCGGGGACGTCGGGGTGCTGCTGCTCGAGGACCGGGTATGCGCTGGTGTCGGCGGGCTCCGCCGGGAGCTGGCCGAGGCGGCGGGCGCGGCGGTAGGCCGGGTTCTTCCAGGCGCGGGGCAGGCGGGCGATGACCGGGGCGCAGCCGCCGCGGATGACCAGGGCGAACCCGGTGGGCAGCTGGCGGATCATGTCCGGCGTGGCCAGGTCGTGGCGGGTGGCGTGATCCTGGCCGCGGACCTTCCACGACGCCTGCCCGCACAGTTTGGCCGCGGCGTCCAGGGTGGTCACATCGGTGATGCCGGGCAGGAAGACCTTGACCGAGCTGGTGTCGAGGACGACCTGCCGACCGTGGTCACCCCAGCGGCCGGTGAGCTGGGCCTCGCCGTGGACGACGGCGACCACCTGGATGCCCTTCCCGCCGGAGTCTGACAGCCAGGATGGCAGCGGGACCGGGCAGATCTGGGTCACCTCATCGAGGCCCATGAGCAGGGGCGGGTCCAGGCGACCGGAGGGCGAGGCCTGGCCCATCTGCGCGGCGACGTAGTGGATCTCGGTGGCCATGGCCGCGAACAGCGGCGCGACGGGAGCCTCTTCGCTGACGGCCTCGGCGATCATGTACAGCGTCCCGGCGTCGTGCTGGAAGGCGGGGATGCTGAACCCGGCGCCGGGGGCGGGCAGGACCGATGCGGCTAGCGCCGGGTCGGCCATGAAGGACAGGGCTCTTGACCTGACCATTCGGACGGTGGCGGTCGTCTTGTGGGCCTCGGAGCGGAGCTCCGATAGGACGTGCGCCCACTGGTGAGCGCCGGCGGCGGCGAGGATGCGTTCGGGGACGTCGGGGTCGGCGCCGGAGACCCAGGCGGCGACGGCGCGCAGGTCATATCGGGCCAGGGCGGCGGCGTGGAAGTAGCCGCGCAGGTAGTCACTGGCTTTGGCGGACCAGAAGGTGCCGTCTTCGACGTCCTTCTGGGACACAGCGAACGCGAATGCGTCGGCGCGGCGGATAGCGGTGGCGGGATCCTCGCAGCCGTCGACCGGGGACCAGCAGAAGGTCGAGGGTACGTCGCCGATGTGCTGCGGGTTGAAGACGTGGACGGGGCCGAGTTCGGCGCGGACCGCGCTGGTCAGCGCGTAGATGTCCGGTTTGGTGGTGGTGGCGATGACCGGGCCGGGGTAGCGCAGGATGACGTCGGCCAGGAACGCCGTCTTGTAGGTGCGGGGCGGGGCCATCGCCAGCAGGTGCTCCTCCAGCGGGACCCGCAGGCCGTGCCGGTAGTGGGCCCGGCCGAGGAACACCGAGTGTTCGCGGGGGTCGATCAGCCGGTAGCGCAGCGGGAGGGCGGGGCGGATCCGGCCGGAGCGGCGCAGGACGGCCAGGCGGCCCCAGCGCAGCCACAGGCTGAAGACGTGTGCGAAGCCCTTGCCGGGGTGCAGCCGCAGGTGCAGGCGGATCCGCAGGTGGCGGGCGCGGTTGCCGGGCAGGTGGCGGGCGGGCAGGAACGCCCATGCGGCGAACGCCGCCACGATGAGCACGATGGCCAGGACGATGGCGAGCTTGATCATCATCGGGGGTCTCCGTTCCGGGCGGCCACGACGGCCTTGCGCAGGGCGGTCCGGGCGGCGCCGGCGTTGAGGTCGA
>JBKQQQ010000627.1:0-3183 GCA_052144275.1 Streptosporangiaceae bacterium | reverse complement strand
CAGCTGGCCGCTGCGGTTCCGGCGGGAGACCTGAGACCGGTGCGCGGCCAGCGCCGCCTGCTTCTGCGCCGCAAAGCGGCGTACGTCAACGCGATGCGTGATGGCCGTTCCCGGGCTGAACGAAGTGGGCGTATCTCCGCGGTCGATGGCCGGCACCAGCCGCAGGACGCGCAGCAAGGCGGCCAGCCTCGCGATCTTCTCCCGCGGCCAGGTCGCCTCGAGGACCCGGATCGGGCCCGCTAGCTCGGCGGCCCGGGCCCCGACCTGGTGCACCTGCACATGGTCGCGATGGCCGTTGCCGCCCTGCGGATCGTAGCTGAGCAGGACATCGGCGTGCTCTTCGCGGATCAGGGCGGCCAGCCTGGCCGCCGCCTCGTCCAGGTCGGCGCGGGCGAACCGCACCTGACCTGGCGGGTCAGGGAACAACACGGGTCCGTGCCCGCTGTCCGCATAGCCCAGGTGAGCCACCCGCGCGGCGCCCAGCCGGGACGCGCTTTCCCGCAGTTCCGCGAGCCTGGTCTCCGGGTTCGCGTTCACCCCTGCGCCCAGGCCGCCCGCACAGGCCACCACGATCACCACGCGGTGGCCCTCGGCGGCCAGCCGGGCCAGCGTGCCGCCGGTAAACAGCACCTCGTCATCCGGGTGGGCATGGAAGGCCAGGATCGTCGCCACAGCTGTCATTCTCGCCCTGGCCGCCCGTCTCGGCGAGGGTTCCGGCCGATAACGCGAGCCGGGCTAGCCGGAGCCGCCGGGGGCTACGTGGTCTGCACGACGGAGATGGGTGGCCACGTATTCCCATCCCAGACTTCGATGAGTAGTTGTATGTTGTTGGTGGACAACCGCAGCCACACGGGCGGCTTTTGTTCTATAGTCTGTGCGGCCTTTACGCCATCTGGACGAGACGCAGGTCACCGGCGAGGAGTTGGAGTCCGCTCTCGCCGAGCAGGGACCCGTAGTAGCGTAGGCCGATGCCCGGGATCTGTTCCGCTGGGTTGAGGGTCACCGCATCAAGCTCTCGTCCAGGTGAGTGCCAGGCTCGGCTTCGCCTATCCGGGCCGTCCCGTCGTGTGGATTGGCTCCGGCACTCCCTGTTCCCCCGATCTGCCGACGGCGGGTAACCCGTGGGGTGGTCGTCGGACACTAAGGAGTGTGGGCCAGTCGCTGTCTTGCTGCTCCTGGAGGACCGTCGTGACGATTGTCCGCATCGTGATTGCTGATCCCCGGACCGGATCGCCGCCGGACGGCGGTGCCGTGAACGGCCAGCAGCTCATCGTGCTCGCCGACGACACCGGTCACCGGGCGGTGCCGCTGTGGCTGCCGGGTTTGGATTTCAAGTTGCTGTGGTGGCTGCTGGACCGGCCTGCCGGGGACGCCGTGCTGGCCGGTGTCCTGGAGGAGACAGCGGCCGGGCTGCTGCACGCGGCCGGGGTGGCGGTGACCGCCGTGGACATCGAGCCGGCCGGCGAGGATGTGCCGGAGCTGCGCTCGGACACGGCCGCGGCGCGGGTCGAGCTGGCCACGGCCGCCGGAACCCGGCATGTGACGGTGAGCGCCGGGTACGGCCTGAAACTGGCGGTCGTGGCCGGGGCGCCGGTCCGGGTGGCCGATGAGGTGATGGACCGAAGCGCGGTCCCGGTCCACGGCGAGGACGTGCATGCGCCGTTCCTGCTGCCCTCGGCCGTCCGGCCGCCGGGCGATCCCGGGCAGCGGCAGAGTTTCGAGCCGCGGAACATGGCGTTCACCGACGGCCTGGACCGGTGGGAGCTGGCTGGCAGCTTCCTGGCGGCCGGCCGGCCGCATTGGCAGGACTATTCCCGCGCCGCCGCAGACGGGACCGCAGTGCTGGCCTCCGCGGTCCCGGAGCCTTCCGGTTCCGCCGTCCTGTTCCAGGAGATCTACGCCGACGACTACCGCGGCCGCACGGTCACCTTCCGCGGGCAGCTGCGCACCGCCGGCGTGGCCGGCCAGGCCGGGCTGCATCTGGCCGCGGGCCGGCCCGCCGGCCCTCCCGGTGGCCAGCTGCGCGACCGCGGCGGCGGCAGCCTGACCGCCCCCGGCAGCAGCGACTGGACCTGGCATGAGGTCACGCTGCCCGTCCCCGGCGACGCTGGCGTCATCCGGTTCGGCATCTCGCTGGCCGGCCGCGGCCGGATCGAGCTGCGCGACCCGGAACTGTCCCCGGCCCGGCCGGGAACCCGGGAGTAAAGCAGAGCATGGACATCCCGGACGGCGACCTGGTCCGGCTGGCCCGCGACGGCGATCCGGCGGCGTTCCGGCTGCTGGTCGAACGGCACCTGCCGATGGCGCGCGCCCGCGCGGCCCGGCTGTGCCCGCAGCCGGACGACGCCGACGACGCCGTGCAGGACGCGTTCCTGCAGGCATTCATCGCACTGGACCGGCTGCGCGACCCCGACCGGTTCGCCGGCTGGCTGGGCGGCATCGTGGCCAACGTCTGCCGCGCCCAGCGGCGCCGCGCCCCGCTGACCCTGCTCGGCGACTGGCCCGAAAACCTGCACCCGGCAGCGGCCAGCAACCTGCCATCGGCTGAGGACCTGGACCGCGCCGACGCGCTGGGCCGCGCGGTCGCCGGCCTGCCCCCCGGGCAGCGCCAGGCCGTCACCCTGTTCTACTACGCCGACCAGCCCGCCGGGCAGATCGCCGGCACTCCCGGCGCCGCCAAGGCCAGCCTGCACAAGGCCCGCCGCCGGCTGCGCGAGTACATCACCGCGCACCGCCCCGACCTCATCCCCGCCACCTCCCGGAGGACCCCCATGACTGCCGTCCGCATCGCGCACGCCGGCCCCTCGCCCGGACGCACACCAGCCGGCCTCGTGGTGCTCGCCGACGACGCCGGGCGCCGGGCGCTGCCGGTCCGGCTGCCCGCCCCCGGCGGCCGCGCGTTCTGGCGCCTGCTCGCCCGCCCCGGCGACCGCGACGGCGAACACCCCGAAGACGACGCCGGGCAGATGACCGGCCAGCTGCTGCACGCGGCCGGGATCACCGTGACCGCCGTGACCGTCACCGACCTGGGCCCGGCGGTGACCGCCACGCGGGTCGACATCGCCGTGCCCGGCGGGACCCGGCAGGTCACCACCCGCCTGGCCGACGGCCTGGCCCTGGCGGTCATCACCGGCGCGCCGCTGGCCGTCGACGGCCCGGTGATGGACCGGCTCGCCGAGCCCG
>JBKQQQ010000626.1:0-5284 GCA_052144275.1 Streptosporangiaceae bacterium | reverse complement strand
ATGTCTACGCCCTAGACGCCGACCGCGTGCTCCGCCGGTACCGGACCCCGTACTCCTGCGCCGCCGAGGCCGACCTGATGCGGTATCTGCGGCAGGCAGGCTACCCGGTCCCCGCGGTGCTGGCCGTAGACGGCGGGGACCTGGTCATGGAGCGGCTGTATGGCCGGGATATGGTCGCTGACCTGGCCAGCCGGCCGTGGCGGACCGCGCGGCATGCGCGGATGCTGGCGGCCCTGCACGACCAGCTGCACCAGATCACCGCACCGGAGGGCCTGCGGCGGCCGTTCGGGACCGGCGAGCGGATCGTCCACCTAGACCTGCACCCCAGCAATGTCATGCTGACGGCGGGCGGCCCGGTGGTCATCGACTGGACCAACGCCGCGGCCGGCCCGCCCGGCGCCGACGTGGCGATGACATACCTGATCATGGCGAGCTCGGACCTGGACGCGGTACCGCCGCGGATCAGGCCCGCGGCGTCGGGCCTGCGCCGGGTGTTCCTGCGCCGGTTCCGGGCGGCCGTGCGGGACGATCCCGGGCCGTACCTGGCCCAGGTGGCCAGGTACCGGCTCGCGGACGTCAACGTGCGGCCCGCCGAGGCCGCCCGGCTGCTACGGCTGGCCGAACTGGATGCAGGGGACTCCGAAGGAGTCATCCGCGGTGACGCACACCGCCGACAGCCCTGAGTAGGCCTGGTGCACCCCGAAGCTCCAGAGATACCAGCCCTGGCCGAGGGTGAACGTCCTGCTGGCGACCACCTGGCCGCCCGGGTGCGCCGCCGAGTAGACGATCACCCGCCACGTCTTGGCCGTCGTGACGTTGTACTGGACCCACTCCACGACCGTCCCGACGCACACGCTGGTGCCCGCTGCGGAGCGCCGCCACCACAGGTGGCCGCCTTGCGTGCGGGCGGAATTGGCGATGAAGCCCAGCGCCGGGAACACCGCGGGGGTGACTCCCGTGCAGCCGGCGGACGCCGGGCTGGACAGGCCGGCGGTGGCCTGGCCGGCGGTGACCGGGCTGGCCTGGCCGGCGGTGGCGTAGCTCACGCCCGGCGCGAGCAGCGCCACAGCTCCTACGATGAGCGCGGCGGCCAGCCATCTGCCCGTCAGCCGCCTGGTGCGCGTTGCCTGCCTGGGTACTGGTACGCGGTACTCGCCTCACGCCTGGGTCTCCTTCTGGTCATGCAGGAAGGGTCCGGCGCCCGGGCGATTCACTCGCTTGTTAAACGATCACGCCAGTGTCCTGGTTCACCCGGGCAATCCTGTTCGCGGGCGCCTGCCGGGCATGCTCGGCCTGGTGGTACCGGAAAGGTACATCCAGGCAACCGCCTTCGATCCCTTGGCCCGGAACCGTATCTTCTGGTACCTGGCCAGCTCGGCGGGTTCGCGGCTTTGGCTGATGACCGTGTCATAGACGAATTCAGATGTGGCCAGTCCTAGGTCCGCGCCGGTCTCGGCGATCTGCCTCTTGAGCGGCGCGGCCTCGACGAGCCGGGCAGCTTGGTTTATTGCGTGCCCGGATACTCCCTCCGAATCTGTCATCACTGGCCCCACGTGAATGGCGACGCGCAAACAGATGCGAGTAGCCGCGCTTACCTGACGATTATGCCGCCCGAGCGCGGCCGCCAGCAGCGCGGCCGCATCGACTACCGCACTGGTGGGGATGCTGGGCGGCACGATGATCAACGCGCCGTCACCGCGATCTTCCCGGTGACAGGCACGCCAGCGGATACCGGAGTCGTTAAATGCGTCCGTCAGCATGCGGTACATCGCTCCGCGCACGGATCTACGGTCCCTGTCGTCACGCGAGGAGTCACTGAACGCCGTTATGTCGGTGATGCAGATGGAGCAGTTCTGGCCGGTCCACGGCGGCAAGGAATGCGCCGGGTCTGGCGCTGTCCGGCCCGGCTCGCTCTCGTTCGCGGCCGGCCGACTCAGGCGATCTTCCGTAAGCCTGCCGTAAATCTGGCTTTCCAGCACGTCCAGGACGCGTGGATACTCGGCGACGACCGCTGCGAAATCCTCCGTCCCGATGACGAATGCCCGTACCTCGGTTGCCGTGACGACCGTCGCGGATCGTGAGCCCGGGTGCAGAGCCGCGCGTTCGCCGACGATATCGCCGGGTCCTCGCGTCGCGATGACCCGTTCTCCGGGCGCGTCCTCGATGCAGATCTTCGCCGTCCCGGACCTGATGACGATGACGTGGTCGGCATGCTGGTTCTGGCGCCACAAGACCGCGCCTGCATCGAAGGTCCGCGGCCGGGCCGCAACTGCGAGGGCCCCTTGTTCCGTCACGGTCAGCGATGCCCAGAAACTGCCCGCGGCAGGGCGCCCGCCCGGCTGGATGCTCGCTGATTCGCCGTCGTGACCAGGGTCTTGTTCGTCCCCGGGCTCGCTGGGTGCCATCAATCCGCGGTGCTGATCCGCTACGATCCCGGCCCGGCCCGGCCGGGGCCGGGCCGGGTGGACATCCTGGCCCGGGTAGACATCCTGCACCGGCAGTTTCCGCATGATGGCGGCAAATGGCTGAGTGAATGCAGTCGCGTCGGCCTGCTTCAGGGCTCGCACGTCCTCCACCGTGGCGGCTACCCGGCGGCCTTTATAAGTTAGTGCTATCTGGTTGAGAGTGAATCCCGAGATGGGGATCGCGATGATCACGAGCACCGTAATTATGGCCACGCGAGAACTCCCTCCCGCGACGTTCCCGAAGCCCAGAATCGCGTAAGCGCCCAAGCCGTAGCTCAATGATTTTGCCCAAACCCTAACCAGCAGCCACTTTGCTGCTGGTCTCTTCGCGGGAGATCGCATCATGCCCCCACTCCACTCCGGTGAGCTAGGCCGGAGGACGCTCAGGGAAATCAAATACCATACTGATTTTCGTACTTGTCAAGAATTGATCGCGCCTGGTCTTTCATCCTCTGGCGTGCGCGCATTCTCGCGATCTCTGCTATCTCGGCCGGATCGTAATCGAGCCACCGCATCGCGTTCAGGGCGATGCTGATCATATCGATTACCTCCCGAGCCGCAGCATCACGATTTGCCCTCGCCAGATGCCCCTCAAGCTCATCAAACTGAATTTCAATCGCCCGCCGGAAATGATAAAGTGGCTTCGCGGCAATCTCGGGTCGCACTTCTTCCCAGGCATCCCAGATATCCTGAAAAGGCCCGAGCGGGGCGTCGGCCGCGTGCTCGTTCACCCAGCGCTCCCGTCGTCCGGGCCTGCGCGGCCTTCTCCGCATCGCTGTGTGGCCATGGTCCACTTCATACATGTATTAATACACACACGAGAGTGGATGTCTAGCGGTTATTCGATGCGATCTTCCGCATGGCCTCGAGGTCGTGAAGGACGATGCGCTGGCGCCTGGTCGTCACCAGCTCATCCTTGCGAAGTTTTCCGAGCTCGGCGGCCACGGCGTCGCGGGACGCGCCAATCCGCCCGGCCAGCTCCTGCTGGGACGAGGCGACCTGCCAGCCGTCCGGCACCTGCTCGCCGACCTCGGCCGTCAGTTGCAGGAGCCAGCGAGCGAGCCGGCTCCTCACGGTATCCGGGCGGGTGAGGATCACTTCCTCCTCCGACTGCCGGCGCCGCAGGACCGCTGCCCGGTACATCACGGGCCAGAGCCGATGGGTGTTCACGAACTCCAGGAGGGCGTCGGCCTTGATGTCCAAGCCGGCCACATCGGTGATCGTCGTGACCGTGGCTGACCGTACCTCGTCCATCAAGACGCCTTCGTCGCCCATGATGTATTTCGGGCCGCGGATCGCGAGTATCACGTCGGTCCCGTCGGCGGCGGTCCGTGTTATCTTGACGTGCCCCTTGTGGATGATCAGGACAGAGTGGGACGGCTGGCCCTCCCAGAAGATTGTTGTCGCGGGCAGGTACTGAACGGGAGTGCCGAGATCCTCCAGGGCCGCGCGCTGGCCTTCTGAGAGAAGGTCCATCATCGAACCGTCTGACTGATCTGCCATATCCGTGATTGTATAAATCAACACGGCAACATGGCTAGTTCATGATGTGAAGCTTCCTGGTTCCAGATTTCCGATTTCCTGCGAGGCCAGGCAGCGGCAGACGCCCCCGCGGAAACGCTGCCCGCAATGGAGGCTGGTCCGACCGGTCTCGGGCCAGGCCACCTCCACCGAACCATGCCTGCGCCGGCGGCGTGAGACCTCCCGCCCCATCAGCCTCGTACGCCCGCCCCCGGAGCCTGAATCGGCCTCTCCACTCGTGGCCGTAAAGCCCGGGGCCAGGACCACGCCTCGCCCGTCCTGGGGGTGACCTGGGGCTTGGCGCCGAGCCAGAAGAGATACGCGACAGCCTAATGAGAGTGGAGCGCGGAAATGTCCGGTCAGGCATGCACTGCGGACACATCATCGGCGGGGGCACGGATTCGCGTGCTGCTCAGCGCGCCGAATTCCCCTGGCGGCTGTCGAGCCAGAGCGCCCAGCGCTCTATCGTGCCGATCCGGAGCAGTCCAGCCGAAGCCCAGGGATCCCCGGCGAGGCGTGCCCTGATGTCGTTCTCATCCGCCGCCTCGACCACGTGCAGGGTCTGCTCGCCGTCGCCGACCGGGCCGCCGAGGATGACGAAGCCGTCATCGACAAGCCCGTCCATGAACGCCGCGTGCTCATCCCAGCCGTCCTGGACCCGGATCTGGCGCGAGGGGTCCCAGCCCGGGCCGTGCACCAGCCTCACCGCGAAATTGGCCATGGCCGGAGCGTACTGGCCGCTACCGACATTCGGCCCGGCTCGGCGGTGGGTCAAGCGGTGGTTGAATGGGCCATGGCTGATCGCGGGTGGCCTGAGGACTGGGACGAGCGGATGGCCGGCCGGGAGTGCCCGATCTGCGCCGCCGTCGGCCAGGGTGATAACGACTTCTGGGTGGCGGTCTCTTCAGGCGAGTTCGCCGAGGTGTACCTGGAGCGGCGGAGCCGCCTGCCGGGTTATTGCATCGTGGTGTGGAGACACGGGCACATCGCCGAGCCGGCCGACCTGAACCCCGGACAGGCGTGCGGGTACTGGGAGGAAGTGCTCGCGGTAGGGCGCGCGGTGCGGGAGCGGTTCGATCCGGTCAAGCTGAACTACCTGACCCTGGGCAATACCATCCCGCACCTGCACACCCATGTCGTGCCCCGCTACCGGGATGATCCGGCACCGGGAGGGCCGATCGCGTGGGAGGCGATGTTCTCATCCGATCCCGTGCCAGAAGCTGAGCTGCACCGGCAGGCGGCGAGCCTGCGCCTCCTGCTCACGCGCTGAGATCGCCCTCCGGGAGAGGCATGCTCAC
>JBKQQQ010000625.1:0-4142 GCA_052144275.1 Streptosporangiaceae bacterium | reverse complement strand
CCTTCGCCTACGCCGACGGTGACGACTACGGCTTCGCCAACCGCGAAGGCACCGGGCTGCACCTAGCGGCCGACCCCGACCCTGCGCACCATGCCTCGACGTACCTGTACGTGCGCGACGCTGATGCCCTCTACGAAGAGTGGAGCCGACCGGGCATCGGCGGCCACACCAGGCCGGTCGGCCCGACGCCCTACAAGCTCCGCGAGGGCTCGCACACCGATCCGGATGGGAACCTGATCCGGTTCGGCTCGCCTGTGGATGAGTGAGACCATGCCAGCCTGGCCAGCCGGAGCGCGACGAAGGGCTTTCTCGATGAAGCGCGTGCTGGCCGCGTCGGGACTTGCGGTGATCCTGGCCGCCTGCGGGACGACTTCCTCTTCGGTTACCCCGTCCTCTTCGGTTACCCCGTCCTCTTCGGCTACCCCGGCGACTCAGGCGCCGGCGAACGTCCTGGCCGCACCTACCCGTATCGCCCGCACGGCGGCGGGACCGGTGGGATATCGCGAGGTGGGTGCGGGAAGCCCGCTGCTCCTCATCACCGGGTTCGGCGCATCCATGGATGACTGGCCACCGTCGTTTGTCGACACCCTCGCCGGCCATCACACAGTGATCGTCTTCGACAACGCCGGAGTCGGTCAGACGGCTCCTGCGGCGTCGTCAAGCATCACCGCGATGGCGGACCAGACCAGCGACTTGATCTCGGCGCTCCACCTCCACCGCTCGGCGGTGCTCGGATGGTCCATGGGAGGCATGATCGCGCAAGCGCTCGCTGTGGATCATCCAGCCCAGGTGAGCCGCCTCGTGCTGGCCGCCCCCCAGGCAGGAACGGGCAAGGCCCTGCCGGTCCCGGCCCAGGCGGCAGCACAGCTGGCGAGCCCGAACCCGGCGACCGTGCTGGCGGTGCTCTTCCCGCCCGACCAGACGAGCGCGGCCAGCGCCTACGTCACGGGGATCCTCCAGTACCCGAGCTTCTACGCGGCAACGGCGGCCACGAAGGCCAGCCAGGGCCTCGCCATTCAGCAATGGCTGGCGGGACAGGATCCCCCCGGAAGGCAGATTGGGAAGCTGCGGGTTCCGACGCTGGTCGCCGACGGCACCCTGGATCAGCTGGACCCGACGGCCAACGACCGCCTCCTCGCCGGCAGCGTGCCCGGCGCCAGGCTGATCCTGTACCCAGATGCCGGTCACGCCTTCCTCTTCCAAGACGCGTCGAGCTTCATCCCGGCCGTCGAGAGGTTCCTGGGTTGAAAGCCAGCTGGGCATCGCTCATGGGACGGCTACTGGCCGAGCAGCCAGCGGCCTGGCGCGATGAGCTCGCGGGCCTGCGTCGGTCCCCAGGAACCTGGTGCGTAGGACGCGATCCGAGGTGGGCTGGACAGCAGCGGGTCGACCACCTTCCACGCCGCGGCCAGCCCGTCCGGGCGGGTATACAGCGAGCGGTCGCCGATCAGCGCATCGTGGATCAGCCGGACGTAAGGCGGCAGCGGGTCCGCGCCGGCCAGGCCGGACAGCGGGAGCGCGGCGGTGGCGCGGTCGAGGTCAAGCTCGGGGCCCGGCTTCTTGGCCACGAGGGACAGGTCGATCTCGCCGTCCCCCGCGAGGGAGAAAGACAGCACGTTCGACTCGCCGGGCAACTGGCCGGCCAGCGGACCGGCCGGCTCACGCAGGATCAGGCTGACCCGCTGCCTGGTTTCGGCCAGCCGCTTGCCGGTGCGCAGGTAGAACGGCACGCCGCGCCAACGGGGGTTGTCGATCCACAGGCGGGCGGCGACGTACGTGTCCCGGTTGGATCTGGCTGCTACTCCTGGCACCTCGCGGTAACCAGTGAACTGGCCGAGCACCACCTCGTCCGGGTCGAGCGGCCGGAAGCAGCTAATCACCTTCTCCCGGGCGGCCTGCAGGTGGAGGGCGCCGAGGGTGGCCGGCGGTTCCATGGCGACCTCGGCGGCCACCTGGAACAGATGGGTGACGAGCATGTCGAGAACGGCGCCGGTCGCGTCGTAGAACACCGACCGGTCGGTGATGCCGAGCTTCTCGGGCACGTCGATCTGGACGGACTCGACGTGCTCGCGGTCCCACATCGCGGCGAACAGCCCGTTGGCGAAGCGCAGCAGGTGCAGGTCCTGCGTCGCTTCCTTGCCGAGGAAGTGATCGATCCGGTAAACCTGCTGCTCGTCGAGGACCGAATGGACCACCCGGTCCAGGGTGCGGAAGGACTGCGGCGACGTACCGAACGGCTTCTCGTACACCACTCGGGCATTCTTGGCCAGCCCATGCTGGCCGAGGGCCTTGGTGACCCCCGCGAACGCGACGGGGGGCAGTGCGAGATAGTGCACCAGCTGCGGGTTGCCCTCCAGCGACTCACGGCCCTGGGCCAGGATGTCGAGGAGGCTGCCGGGGCTGTCGCTGGTGAAGCCGCCGCCGGCGAAGAACACCCGCTGGGAGAAGGCGTCCCAGGCCCCCTTGTCCGGGCGCGGGCCGAACTCGGTGAGCACGCTGTGGACGTGACCGCGGAAGTCCTCGTGCGTGACGTTGCCGCGGCCGTTGCCCACGAGCAGCCACTGCCGCGGCAGCAGGCCCTCGGCGGCCAGCCGATAGAAGGCCGGCAGGACTAGGCGCTTGGCCAGGTCGCCGGTCGCGCCGAACAAGACGAAAATCGTCGGCCCCAGATCCGGGCTGGATTTGCCGCTCCTCTTCCTGGCTGCCATGAATGCCACGCTACGTGACCCGCTCGGCTAGGACCATCCCGATGCCTGCCGGGCCGGGAGCCGATCGTACTAGGGTGGGAACGGATGTTTGAGCAAAGATGATGAGGAGAACCGATGCCAACTCGCACCGCACGCACCGGCTGGACTGGAACCCTGGAGCAGGGCGTCGGCAAGGTCGAGCTGACGAGCTCCAAGATCGGCACCTACGACGTGTCCTTTCCCAAGCGGGCCGCCGATGACGCCGGGGGATGGACCAGTCCCGAGGAGCTCATCGCGGCCGCCCACTCCGCCTGCTACGCGATGCAGCTGTCCGCGTTGATCGGCCAGGCCGGCGGCACCCCGCAGGCGCTCGACGTGCAGGCCGACGTGTCGCTCGGGCCCGACCCGGCGGGCGGGTTCCGGCTTACCGGCATCAAGCTCACCGTCCGCGGCGAAGTCGAGGGCCTCAACGCTGAGCAGTTCGCCAAGGCGGCCGCGGACGCCAAGGCCGGCTGCCCCGTCAGCAAGGCGCTCACTGGCGTCGACATCACCTTGGACGCCGCGCTCGAGAGCTAGAGGGCCAGGCCGCCGTCGACGGGAACGACGGCCCCCGTCATGGCGCTGGCGCCGTCCCCGGCCAGGAACGCGATCACCGCGGCCACCTCGGCCGGGGACAGCAGCCGCCCCAGCGGCTGCTGGGCGGCGAAGGCGCTGGCCGAGGGGAGTCCGTAGAGCCGTGCGCTCTCCTCCAGGATGGGTGTCGCGGTCGAGCCCGGGCTGACGGCGTTCGCGGTGACGCCGGTACCGCCTAGTTCGGCGGCCAGCGCGTGGACGAACCCGGCCACGCCGGCCTTCGCGGCGCAGTAGGCGGCGAGCATCGGCAGGCCGCGGGTGGCCGCGGCCGAGGCGACAGCCAGGAAACGGCCCCGGCGCGGCTCCGGGCGGCGCAGCATGGCCGGCACGGCCACCCGGGCCAGGGTCAGCACGCCGCCGAGGTCGATGTCGAGCACGGCCTGCTCCTGCTCGGGCGGGACCTGCCAGGCGGGGACCCCGCCGGCGATGACGCCCGCCGCCGCGACCGCCGCGTCCAGCCCGCCCCAGCGTTCCTCGGCCAGCCGCACGGCGGCGGCCAGGGCGTCGGGGTCACGCGTGTCGGCCTGCGCCGCGACGGCCATCGCGGCGCCGCCAGCGGCCGTCGTCGCGCAGGCGGCCGCCTGCGCGTCTTCGACCACGCGGTCCAGGTCGGCGCGCGATCCCAGCGAATACGGCAGGGCCGGGTCGTCGGCGCACCGGTCGACCGCGACCACGCGCCAGCCGTCCGCCGCCAGGGCCGCGACCGTGGCCGCGCCGATACCGCGCGCCGCGCCGGTGACGAGCGCGACGCGGTGCGCAGCAGGGCTCATGCTTGTTTCCTCACAGCTGTCCCTTGGGCGGGTCGCCGGCCGGCACCGCCTG
>JBKQQQ010000624.1:0-3019 GCA_052144275.1 Streptosporangiaceae bacterium | reverse complement strand
GCACCTGGTCGCCCTGGTCAGCGCCGGCGCCACCTTTATCAACGGCAAGCTCGTCGAACGGCCCGACGAGGAAACCCAGGAAGAAGCCGCCTAAAAGATCTTGATCCACAGGTCTTGACTATTGCTCACGCGCTGCGGGCGCGAGCGACCAGTTGGTGCCAGTTATCAATCCATGCGGTATGGCCAGCCGAACATGCCGCTCACTGTTAACAGTGCATCGCCTCATCGGCCTGCATGATGGCCAAGATCAGAACGGCAACGGGCAGCCACCAATCGGTACGCTCAGGCCGCCCCCAGCCGCCGCCTCTTCTCGGCCCCTGGGACGGCGGCTACCGCTAGACGAGTTGAGAACGTTCCAGCTCCGCGTGCATTCAGGAGATCGCGCCGACCGGCAGCGTGTAGGCGTACTTGGTGGCCCTGAGATCCGCCTGGACCGGCGTCCAGTCGACCCAGACCCTTCGTCGCCCGCCAGTCGCGCCCGTAACCTCGCCCGTAACCGGGTCTGTGGTCGGGGCGATGTTGTCGACCACGATGAGGTCGATGGGCGTGAATGCCGTGCCGTGCTCGACCTCGTTGGTGGTGAGCTCGACTGTGTCGATCTCCATCGAGCTGCCCTTGACCTCGCATCGCCGAGTCACCCCCTGGACCGTGACCCGGATGTCGTAGGGCTTGCCGACCTCTTCGTAGTCCGTGCCGCCGAGCTTCACGTAATAGGCCTGGGCGACGTCGAGCGACCGGCGCTCAACCGCGTCTCGCAGCTTGGGGTCCTGAGCACGTGTGGTACGCCCTGCCGGAGCCTTCTTGCCCGGTGGATGGAAGTCCTCTGGCAAGTCGGTATCTACGGGGTCGAGTGGCGCGTCGATGCGCGCGGAGCCGATGCCGGGGAGCACGCCGAAAAGCTCGATCGGGAACTTCACGAAGTACGCCTCGGCTGCCCGCACCTCCTGCCGGCTAGCCGGGCGGTTCGCACCGTACCTCGTGATCGGAAAGTAGATCGCGCCCTTGTGCTGTGCGCCGAGCGCCTCGTCCACGGCAACGATCTGCTCAAGGATCGGCAAGAGTTGTACGGACGTGACCGGCGACGCGAAAGCGTGAAATGGGCCGAGCACCGCACGCCAGCCGAGCGTGGTGCGTTCTTCGCCGTGACGAGGCGCCCATGTGTACTCCGGGATCACGGTCGCGTGCTCCTGGACCTCCGACCACCCCACCAGTCCCGGTGCCGCGCCGCCTGTCCACCAGTGCAGAACACGATCGCCAGGCTGCACCTGGCTCACGAGATCATAGCCCCATGTCAGACGCGGGAGCTTCGGACTTAGTAGCGGCCCGTCCAGGTCATCTCGGTCTGTTATCTGCATCCAGTACCGCTGAGCCGGGTCGTCGTCCCACCACGTGTTTATTGCCACGCGCAGAAGCTTGCTACCGATCTTCGACCTTCGTGGCTAATCGGACGGATCTCGCGCTTCCGCCCGCTCATGCCGCGGTGAGGCTAGCGTCAGGCAGTCTGCGGGTGCCAGCAGCAAGGCCAGCTGCCAGAACCGCCCGGCGGGGACCGCGTGGGAGACTACGGACGCTGCCCGCTGCGGTCGGCTGATCGTAAACGGCAAGCCGGGGGAGCGGCGCCCGAATCTGCCGAAAGTAGTGCGTTGAGCAACACGCATTTCTATGCGTTGACCTGCATGCTCACTCACGTGTTGAGGCTCGGCCGTAACTCGCCAAAGTGCGTTGGCTGGCGTTGCCGGTGTCCTCAAGGGCGATTGCAGATCGCCGACTCGGCGTGTTCTTCATTGTCGGCGCGGGAGGTGAGTGGCGAGCACAGATTAGCCGGTTCGGGGGCTTTGCAGCCGCGGAGATGGCCAGTTGGTCCACATACAGCGACCTCCTCCTGCCGCTTTGCTGGCGACTTCAGGCGCTAGGGGTAGCGTCTTGCTCCTGCCCGCGGCTTGCCCGTTGCGGGACGGTCCCGGGACGTTGCGGCAACGGTTCAGGTGAGCCCGTGCTGGTAGGCGTAGGTGACGGCTTGGGCTCGGTCGCGGACGCCGGTCTTGGCGAAGAGATGATTGATGTGGCTTTTTACTGTGGTCTCGCTGACCACGAGCCGGTCGGCGATCTCTAGGTTGGACAGTCCCTGGGCAATCAGTGCGAGCACTTCGGCTTCTCGCTGTGTCAGCCCGGCGGGTAGTTGCGGCGTGCCCGCGGTGGATGGGCTGGTCGCGATGGCGCTGACCAGGTGGTGCTGGACGGCCGGGTCGATGGCGGCCTGGCCGCTGGTGACCCGCTGGAGTGCTTCGCGGATTTCGCCGGCGCTGGCGTCTTTGGTGAGGTAGCCGCGGGCGCCGGCGCGCAGTGCGTCGATGACGGAGCGGTCATCGGCGTAGGTGGTGAGGACGAGCACTTTGATGCTGGCGTCGTGGTGGCGTAGGCGGCGGGTGGCCTCGACCCCGTCGCAGTGCGGCATCCGGAGGTCCATCAGCACGACATCTGGCCGCAACTGGATCGCCAGCGCGAGCGCCTCGTTGCCGTCGGCTGCGGTGCCTACCACCTCGACCCCGGCGAGCAGCCCGAGCAGGGTGCCAAGTCCCTCCCGGACCACGCGCTGGTCGTCGGCCACCAGGACGCGGATGGCCCCGTTCACGCCGGCACCCACAGCTGGACCAGGAACCCGCCGCCGGCGGGCCCGGCGGTGAGCGTGCCGCCGAGCAGTTCGGCTCGTTCCCGCATGCCGGTGAGCCCGTAGCCAGTCCCATCACATCGCGCCGGGAGCTTGCCGCAGGTGTCAAAGTCTTCGACTGTCAGCCTGGTGCCGGCCGGCTCATATGCCAGGCGGATCTCGACCCGGTCGGCGCGGGCGTGCTTGCGGATATTGGTCAGTGCCTCCTGCGTGACCCGGTAAAGGGTCAGCCGGCCGTCGGTGCCGAGGTCCCGCTCGTCGTCGCCGGTCACGGCGACCTTGCAGGGCACGCCGGTGTCGCCCTCGAACTCGGCGGCCAGGTCGGCCAGCCGCTCGGGGCCCGGCAGCGCG
>JBKQQQ010000623.1:0-3293 GCA_052144275.1 Streptosporangiaceae bacterium | reverse complement strand
CGGCGTGGTCACCAACTCACCCGATCGCCGCCGCCAGGTCGCCGCCGATCTCGCCCGCCCGGCCTTCGGCTCCCTGCAGGAGCTGGCCAGCGCGGGAGCCGACGCGGTGGCGATCTCCACCCCGGCGGTCACCCACGTCACGCTCACCCAGCAGGCGCTGCGCCTGGGCCCGGCGGTCGCCTGCGACAAGCCGTTCGCGCCGGACGCCGGCTCCGCCCGCCAGACCGCCGAGCTTGCCGGGCAGCTCGGAGTCCCGCTGACGGTCTACCAGAACCGCCGCTGGGACTCGCGTCGAGGCGGGGCGGGAAGTCCTCGGCGGGCGGCCGCTCCCCCGTCTCGATCTTGCTGATCACGTCGTGCGAGACGTTGGCCCTGGCGGCCAGGTCCTTCTGGGACAGGCTCGCCCGGGTCCGGCAGAAGCGCAGCTCCGCGCCGAACACGCCCGCGGGCGTCCCGGCACGGCCGGCATCGTCCGGCATCTGATCGGCATCCTCTCGGGGAGGGCGGGCCCGGGCCGGCGATCAGTGGGCATCCGGGCCGATCCCGTTTCCAGCGGTAGCCCTCGCGCGACAGGCTGTGAAACACAAATCCGGCCAAAGGGAGACGGACAGTGACCACGACAGCCGCGGCGGCGGGCACCCGCCGTCACACCGGAACCTACCCCGCCAAGCCCCGGCAGGTCGGGCTCGCGCGAGCGGCGCTCGCCGGGTGGCTGGGGGGCTGCCCGCAGGCCGACGAGGCGGTCCTGATCGCCTCGGAGTTCGCCACCAATTCGGTCCTGCACAGCGCCTCCCGGCACGGCGGTGCGTTCACGCTGCGCGCTGAGGTCAGCCGGGATCGCCTCCGGATCGAGGTGGAGGACGCCGGAGGGCCGTGGCACGCCGGGCCGCGTGACGACGGGCGGCCGCACGGGTTCGATGTCGTGGCGGCGATCGCCGGGGCGGGGAACTGGGGAGTGGACGGGGATGCCCGCGGGCGCATCGCCTGGGCTCGGCTCGGCCGGTGAGATGCGCATGACCTTCCCGCTCGATGGCCACGGCCAAGTCACCGGCATCATCCTCGGCGCGGAGGATAGCGATGAGAGCGGACGTGTCTATGATCAAGCCGGCAGCCCCCGCTCGTCATAGAGCAGGTCGCCGTGCTCTGCGGAGCGGAACGGCTCGCGAAGCCGGGGGGCGGTATCCCGGCCGATGGCCAGGAGCCGGTCGGCCAGGCCGGCCCGCTTAAGGAGCTGAGGGGCTGCCCGCTTGCACCGGGCAGCCCCTCCGCGCAGCCGGTCTGAGCGGCTGCTGTCCCGTGCTCACCGCCTGCCCGCGTCAACAGATCAGTTCGGAGAGATCCGCGAATTACCGCGAATTCTTCAGGGACTTTCGAGTATTAATAATTCTTGTATTCGGCACAACCCAAAGAATGGGTCCTGAACGGTATCCTCGTCACCCGTAACAAGCGCTGGGGCCGGCCGACATGCCGACAGTCGTCGGTATCCGCTGGTCGTGGGGCTGCCAGTTGTTGCCATCGTGGGTGATGTACATGAGCTGACCGCTATCGCCACTGCTCTGGTAGAAGCAGTAGAGCAGGTCGTTGTAGACGACCACGGCGGGGCCGGCCGACATGCCGACATTCGGTACCTGCTCCTCTGGGGCCCAGTTGCTGCCATCGGGGGTGGAGGTGAACAGGACCTGACCGTCTTCGCCGCTGCCCTGGTAGAAGCAGTAGAGCTTGTCCTTGAAGACCGTCACGCCGGGGCTATCCGACATTCCGACATTCGGTATCTGCTGGTCTTGGGCCCAGTCGATGCCATCGTTGGTGGAGGTGTACCTGATCTGACCGTCTTGGCCACTGCCCTGGTAGAAGCAGTAGAGCCGGTTGTTGAAGATCGCCGTGTCGGGGCCGACCGACATGCCGGAAGTCGGTACCGGCTGGTCTGGGGCCCAGTTGCTGCCATCGGAGGTGGAGGTGTACCTGAGCTGACCGTCTTGGCCACTGCCCTGGTAGAAGCAGTAGAGCCGGTCGTTGAAGCCGACGCGCGCGCCGGGGCCGGCCGACATGCCGACATTCGGTACCTGCTCCTCTGGGGCCCAGTCGATGGCATCGGAGGTGGAAGTGTACCTGAGCTGACCGTCTTCGCCACTGCCCTGGTAGAAGCAGTAGAGCCGGTTGTTGAAGAACAGCGCTGAGGGGCTGTCCGACATGCCGGAAGTCGGTACTTGCTTGTCTGGTTCCCAGTTGCTGCCATCGCGGGTGAAGGTGAAGTAGAGCTGACCGTCTTGGCCACTGCCCTGGTGTGCCACGTACAGATTAGGCATGCCTATTCTCCTATGTGATTGGGGTGATCCCGGCGGCGCGGCTTTTGAACCGCGCCGTACATGCTTTCCGGGATACGGGGGTAAGCAGCCCGCCCGTTGATACATCCCCCCGCAGGCCTTGACAAGGACCCGAAGAGGCCCTCGGCGATATCGGGCAGTCACATCCTTGCTGGCCAAACTGCGGGTTGCGACGAAGCGTAAGCAGCCTGGTAACTGAAAGTTACCAATTAATAATCTGGAAACAAATCGAGACCGTACTGATAGCGGGCGCGGTGGACGCACTTGTTGTTGCAGGTAGAAGCCCGCCATGCCCGGGGGACCGTTCCTGATTGCGGGTTGTGCTGATGACTAGCTTTCCGCATAATTCCGGGGTCCTTGGGCCGCCGCATTGATGTGATACAAGTCACGATAAATTTTCCAGCTAACGACCGCCCGGTTAATCCGGCACGAAAAGCTGCTAGCGGCTGTTCCATAGAGACTTCAGGGCATGGAGAAAACTGTGCACATGGAGGGGTGCACGTCGATATGAATTAGAAATCCTAACAGAATGACGTATGGGAATACCGGTGGTGGTGTGCTGGTTGGGCCTCGCCGTGAGGAAGGGACAGCAGCCGACGTGGATGGTGCCGGACGGGTTAAGGGCTCGGATCGAGCCGCTGTTGCCGGTGGTCCCGAGGCGGGCTGATCACCCGGGGCGCAGGCGGCTGGATGACCGCAAGGTCCTATCGGGCATCTTGTTCGTGCTGTACACCGGGATCCCGTAGGAGTTCTTGCCGCAGGAGCTGGGCTTCGGCTCGTGGATGACGTGCTCATGGCGACCAGGCCGGGGCGGTGACATGGGCTCGTTCACCACATGCCGCCTCACCTACCCGTACGTAGGATGCTGCGGCCAGCCAGGCGGGGAATCTTCCCAGTCCTCCTGGCGTCCGTACGGGGTGAGGTCGAGGATGTTGTTGACGAACAAGAGCCGGTCCACGCCGCGAGCGG
>JBKQQQ010000622.1:0-4111 GCA_052144275.1 Streptosporangiaceae bacterium | reverse complement strand
GAGCCTTGCTGCAGCACGACCGACGGGTCGCCGGAGGTGAGCACGCCCGCGATGGAGGTCGCCCCGGTGTCCTCGAACGCCGCGGCGGCGGTCTGCGCCACGTTGGCCTGCGCCGCCTGGAACTGGGTGTTGGCGTGGTTCAGGTGCACGCGAACCTGGGACAGCCTCGACTGCGCGGCGGAAAGCTGCTGGCTGGCCTGGTCGTACTGCTCACTGACCGTGTCGAACTGCGACGTTAGCTGGTTGATCCGGGCCTGGACCTGGTCGACCGTCGGCTGCGGAGCCGCGCCGGCAGCCGAGGCGCCGACCACAAGCCCGCCAACCGCAACCAGCCCAGCCGCGATCGCGACAGCGCGGCGAATCCGGGACCTGCTGCCCCCTAGCCGCGTACTCACGTACCCACCACGCTCCCCAAGTCGTCCTAACCACCCGAGCGTTTGCCAGGTCTTCGGCCCTAGTTACCAGCCGGGCAACTTTGGGGCCAGCGTAGTGAAGCGAAAAGGGCGATTCAACCGATTCCCCTAATCCCAACTACTCCATTACGATGCCGCGATTCACCTGCGGGAACGAGGTCGATACGCTACCATCACGAGGCTTTCGTGTCAGGAAAGACTCGTTGATTCCAGGCTCGCGCCCCAGGCAGAATCGTCGAGCTGGGTAGCGAAAGCCTAAGTGGGGGCACCAGGCCGGCCGCCGCGAGGACAGCCAGCGCCTTCACCTCCGCCTCTCCGAGATAACCGGGCGCCGTTGCCGAGAAGCTTGCCACGTTTCGCGACTCAAGTACGGTAACTACGCAATCTTGACATCCAGCGCCGCGCATCTGGCAACGGTCGCAATCAATCTCCATGACGCCTCCCATGCATTCCGTGAATGGACGGACACACGTTAACGGCGCCCTCTGACATTTCCGCGGGACCGCGCGCCTCGCGGTGCTCGTGATGCGCACGCGGCAGATGAGGCTGCGTGACGGCTGTCGCAAGCGGGACACATGGGTCTACCGAGGCGCCAACCGGTGTGGGTCAAGCCCTCGATCACGCCGCGGGCGTCCGTGGCACGGTCCCGGCCCCCAGGCGTTACGGCCACGATGGAGCATCGATGCTGCCAGGCCAGCCACGATGTTCCATCGTGGCGGTTACGGCCGCGGGCAGGGCCGCGGATCCGGGTTGCGGGGCGGGCGCGCGGGACTCACGGGGCATGTGGGAAAGCGGTGGCGGCTGCCGACCCGGGGCGCAGGCATGGCCTGGGCGGCAGGCATGGCCTGGGCGGGCAGGCATGGCCTGGGCGGAAAGCGCGGACTGGCCTGGAACCAGATATGCGACAGCCTCGATAGGGAAGTTCCTGCACAAGTTAATTCGGATTAATTCGGATGACCCCGGCCACGCCGTTCATCGGCAACCTTGATAACACCGCGAGGCGGACCGTTGGCGAGGCGTGGGGTGGACGCGGCCTGCGGGACGGAAGAGGCGGGTTGGGCGTGGCGGCGGAGAAATGTCAGTGGGCGGATTTACCGTGGTGAGCGTGATCAGTCCGGGCGCGGCTGCGTGCGCACCAAGCGGATGCGGGGCCGCATCGCTCACCCGGGGGGCGCAGGCCCTAGCGGAGCCGGAAGGCCTAGTCGAGCCAGACGGGCGCGGGCTCGACGGGCAGCGGCTCAGGCGGCGGGGCCTCGACGGGCGTGGGCTCGACGGGCGTGGGCTCGACGGGCAGCGGGGGCCCGCCGGGCAGCGGGGGCTCGACGGGCGCGGGCAGGGCTGGACGGGTGCGGGCGGGCGGGGGGACCTGGCTGAGGTCGAGCTCAGCCGGGTGGAGTTCGCCGTGGTGGACTTGGAGACTACGGGGTGGTCGCCGAAGGTGGCGGCGATCACGGAGATCGGGGCGGTGCGAGTGCGTGGCGGCCAGCGGCTGGGCGAGTTCGCCTCGCTGGTCAACCCGGGCGTGCCGGTTCCGGCAGGCATCGCGGACCTGACCGGGATCAACGACTGGATGCTGGCCGCGGCCCCGCGGCTGGCCGCGGTGTTGCCGGGCCTGCTCGATTTCGCCCGGGGCTGCGTGCTGGTGGCGCATAACGCGCCGTTCGACCTCGGCTTCCTGGTTGCCGGGTGCAGCGACTGCGGGCTGGCCTGGCCCGGCTTTACCGTGCTCGACACGGTCATGCTGGCCAGGCAGGTGATGGACCCGGACGAGGTGCCCGACTGCAAGCTGGGCACGCTGGCCGGGTTCTTCCGCGCGAGCACGGCGCCCAGCCATCGCGCGCTGGCTGACGCGCGCGCCACAGCGGACGTGCTCGGCTGGCTGATCCGCCGGCTGGCGCACCGCGGCATCCGCACCCTGAACCAGCTCAGCGCATGGCCGGAAGTAGTAGCGTAAGCGCCAGCCCAACAAAGCTGGTACTGACAGTCTGGGAGGCATCAGGTGGTCACCGCGATCGTTCTGGTGAGGGCAGAGATCCAGCGCATTCCCGAGGTCGCCGAGATGATCGCCAAGATCCCTGAGGTCAGCGAGGTGTACTCGGTCACCGGCGAGTTCGACATGGTGGCCATGGTGCGGGTCCGCGCGCACGAGGAACTCGCCGACGTCATCCCCGGCCGGCTGAACAAGGTCCCCGGCGTCACGCACACCGAGACCCACATCGCGTTCCGCACCTACAGCCGGCATGACCTGGAGGCCGCCTTCTCCCTCGGCCTCGGCGCCGAGGCCTGAACCGTCAGCGGATTAAACGCGTCGGCAGGGCTGGCGCCAGGCGGCGGCTGACCTCGATCCAGCGGTCCAGCAGGGCGCTGGCCGCACCGGAGTCGACGGCTTCGGCGGCGCGGGCGTAGCCGTCGGCCAACGCGGGGACGACCGCGTCCGCGCTGGCCACGCCGACCGTCGCGGCCAGCGCGGCGGCCGCGTTCAGCAGCACGATGTCGCGCACCGGGCCATGCTCGCCGGCCAGCACCGCGCGGGCCACGGCCGCGTTGTGCTTGGCGTCACCGCCCCGCAGGTCGGCGACCGAGGCCTTGGGCAGGCCGAGCGAGGACGGGGAGAACTCTGTCTGGGCTACCTCGCCGTCGTGCACGACCCACAGCGTGGACGGCGCGGTCGTGGTCAGCTCGTCGAGCCCGTCGGCACCGCGGAACACCAGGGCCGAGCAGCCGCGCCCGGCCAGCACGCCGGCGATGATCTCGCCCATCCGCGGGTCGAACACCCCGACCGCCTGCGCTGCGGGCCGGGCCGGGTTCGCCACCGGCCCGAGGAAGTTGAACACGGTAGGCACGCCGAGCTCGCTGCGGGTCGGGCCCGCGTACCGCAGCGCCGGGTGGTACAGCGGCGCGAACAGGAAGGCCACGCCCACCTCGGCGGCCAGTTCGGCAGTCTTGGCCGGCGGCAGGTCGATCACCACGCCAAGCTCCTCGAGCACGTCGGCCGCCCCGCAGGCCGAGGACGCGGCCCGGTTGCCGTGCTTGATCATCCGCGCGCCCGCGGCCGCCGCCACGATCGTGCCCATCGTCGACACGTTGACCGTGCGCGCGCCGTCCCCGCCCGTCCCCACCAGGTCGGTCACCTGACCGGGCAGGTCGATCGGCGTCGCGTGCGCGAGCATCGACCGGGCCAGCCCGGTCATCTCCGCCACCGACGTGCCCTTGATCCGCAGCGCGACGCCGAAGCCCGCGATCTGGGACGGCGTCGCCACGCCCTCCATGATCTCGTTCATCGCCCACTCGCTCTCGTCGGCGCTGAGCGAATCGCCGCGGATGAGGGCGGACAACAGCGCGGGCCAGGTGGTTCGGGCATCCATGGCAGGCCCCCAGGGGAAGGAAAGGTGGGACGAAGGCGTAAAAACCCAGCCCGTTCGGGATAAAGAACTTCTGCGGCGGGGTCAACTACTGACTGCGGGACGTTCACGCATCAGCGCGGCCAGTTCGTGCGCCAGCACGATCGGGTCGATGGGGTGGCTAACCACCGCGTCGGCCCGCGACCAGGTGGCCAGCCAGCCGTCGTCGGCCCGGCCGACTACCAGCAGCACGGGCGGGCAGTCGTAGATCTCGTCCTTGGCCTGGCGGCAGACGCCCATCCCGCCGGCCGGCTGCGCCTCGCCGTCCAGCACCATCACCTCGGCGCCGCCCGCGTC
>JBKQQQ010000621.1:0-7076 GCA_052144275.1 Streptosporangiaceae bacterium | reverse complement strand
TATCTAAATTCCCGGCGCGACAGCTCCCTGGCTTGCCTTCCCCGGCCAGGGGGCCCACCGCTGCCCGACTTGCCAGATGGCCGTTTACCCCTGACACGCTGCTAGTGCGGGAGTGAGCGGACGAACTTGGTGGTGTTGCCGATCGCGTCCAGCTTGGTGCACGCCTGCGCGGTATCGCCCTCGACGTCGCCGGACGTCTCCGCGATGCCCGCGCCCGCCGCACCTACGGCCGCATCATGCAGGACCGGCCGTGACACGAGCCATACTCGGGTACGGAGGCGCCACGGCCGGGACCGCCTCACCGGGCCGCGGCCAGAGATCGCCGTGCGCCAGCGCGCCCGTCAGCAATTTCAGCCGCGGCGCACTGCCCCACGTCTTACTCACATGCCGAAATGAGAGCGTTTTGCCTGTCCCGATAAGCGCACATCGTTTGGCATATTTACTATCGGCAGGCCTCGTTAAGTGCTTAACCTCGGGCGAGTGCGCCAGCAAGGGTGCGTACCCCACGCTGCTTTGCGTTCGAGGCCAAATAGTCTAGCAGCCGTCTATAATGTTCGCGCTGCATCATTCTCGACTTGATGGAAAACGATGATACACCGCCGTCCGTGCCGCCAAGGCGATTTATTCCTCTCATTACGTGAAGGATAACTGATGCCTCGTAACGGTCGTTTACTTGACCTTCCCGTTCTAATCCGGTGAAGCCAAACCTTCCGAGATACTCCAGGTATTCCTGGCACAGGACGGAGCGGTATTCCCAGCCCTGTCTGGTCACGTCGACCAACGGGAGATCGTCGATGAGTACTGCGACCTCCTGCAGCAGTGGCAGAACTGCGGTTGACTCGATGTCAATCATGACAAGCTCATTTTTGGTCGTCCAAAGCCAGTTTCCGCTGTGCGGGTCCTTCTTTGCCACCATGGGAGACCCTTCAACCAGGAATGGTGTGAAGGCGTCCGCCAGCAGCGCACTGTGCGCTTGGGCCAGTTGCAGCCTTCTGCATATCTTGCTCAGCTGGCTGCCAAAACTCTTTCCGCGCGCTTTGCTGCAGGTGCGCGCAGCCTTCGTGTCTGACATGGAACGCCAGGCGTGGAATGCTGCGAGATAACTGAGAGCTTCCCGGAAGCGATCCTGCGTGTTCTCGCCATTGCCGCGTCGCCACTCGATTACCGACGCTCCCAGCATCCGGCCGAGTGACCTGCGCATGACATAGACACTGTCGCCGTCCTCCAGATCTACGACACTCAGAGGTTCTGGGAGTAGCCAATTGGATGGTGCTGCGTTCTGTACCAGCCACTGCCGGAAAAGGCTCGTGGCATCATACTCGCGATGGGCGTCTCTGCTGGCCAGACGTTTTAGCACGATCGTCTGCTCGATGAGGCGGTGCGGATCGTTCAAGACTCTGACACCGCGCTGGCCGGATCGTTGCTGACCTCCAAGCACGGACGCTGAGAACTCGGTGGTTTGAACTGAAAGCGCCGCCGCGCGCTGGAGCAGCGCTGGCCGCTGCCCACTCAGCACCTGCGAGGCCAACTCCCTCGGCTCGGCCGCGGACAGCACATCTGGGTTCAGCAGTTCACTGTTAGCTGCTAGTTCAGCTAGCTGCAGGACTGGCCATGGCCAGGCTGGATCGCACAAGGTGGCTTCAAGAGCACGCAGGGCCGCTTGGGTAAGGAGCTCATGATCATTGCTGAGCCGGAACATCCGAACGGCTGTAGCGGCCGCAACACTGCGGTTTTCTCTGGTTGGTTCTCCGACTTGGTATGCCTCGTCTTTGAGAGTGAGCGCCTCCTCGAGGTCTCGGTAGTCTTTATGTCGCGATCCGCGACGGTAGTAGGAGTCGCCAAGCAATCCGATCAGTTGGGCCGCATCTTGTCCGAGGTCCCGGGCGATTTGCAGATTTTCGATAGCTGTGTCGAGCAGTGCCGCATCCCACGTGACCGGATAGGATCGCAGCGCCGCCTCGCCGAGTCGGCTGTGCACAATCTTTGGATTAAAGTCTTCCCTAGCCAGCGCAGGGTTGGCAGTCGCTCGCTGTAGGGCGGTGGTAAGCCAACTGACGGCATCAGCCAGCAACCCCGCGGCCTCTTCCGCATCTGCATCATCCCCGGAGAGGAGTTTCTTGGCGAGAGCGAGAGCCGCGGCACCCGCATTCGATAGCGAGTCGACGCTGGCCGGGTCCTCCATTGCCGTGAAACTGAGCCGGTATAGCTGAATAACCCTGCGTAGCTGCTCGAGATGGTCGCTTCGGCGTGCGAGGAACCATCCGAGCAATGCCGCATGGCCAGCGATCCGCCGCCGAGCCGTTGCGGTCAGAGATGGGTGCTCAAGATCGATCTCCAGGCGGTCCAAGACACGCTCTACGAGTGGAGGCCACACACTCTCTGAGCTCGTCATAATAAGTTGTTTACAGGCTTGCGCTAGCGTAGCGGCCGGGATGGGCGCATTCGAGGGCAGCTTGGTGATCTCATCGACAAGTTCACGAACGCGAAACAGTTCACCTGCTGCGATCGCGTTTCTCGCAGCCCCTTCGAGTTCTGCTGCCTGAAGCTTCAGTTCCGCCTGTTCTGAGGAGGAACTTCTGAGCATGGCTCGAGCTAGCCGGCGGTCCTCACTTGCGCCTTCCAGGTCGTTCTTGCGTACCCGTACTCTGGCCCTGTCGAGAAGTGCAATTGCGACCGTCTCCCGGTGCAAATGGTCGGCCGCGCGCGGGTCCAGCCAGTCTGTCAGGGCCAAATTAAGCAGTCGCCAATCTCGGCGGCCGTACGGGTCAGCCGTGACCCGATATAGCTGATTGCGAACCTGTGCCCGCTTGGCCAGCAAATAGCCATCCTGCACATCGTCGGGCACGTCAGCGGAAAGGGCGTCAGCATATTCCTGCTCGGCGTCGCGGAGCAGCCGAAGTCCCGTACCAAAATCACCATTTCGTATCCGGGAAAATCCTAGTTCCGCTGTAACGTCTGCAGACACCGCCCGCAGCTTCTTGGCCTGGAAACTCGGTGACTTTCTTATCGCTCGCTGAGCCTGCTCCAGAATAGCTTCGTCACGCATGACACTAAATAGCCTCAGGTCTATTTCGGCCCGATAGGCGAAATGCTCTTCGGTGTAGTCACCCAGTTCCTCGGCTATTTGCGAGTGACGCCCTGCCTTGCGGAGGGTGTCTTCCAAGCTCCCAGGCTCGGTCCTGCGCGACAGGATCGTCAGGGATGTCGCAATTTGCCCATGATATGCTCGCCGGACATTTTCTGGCAGCCTCTGCTCGATTCGCGATACATCAGTCAGGAGCCGAACTGTTTCGTTGAGTAGGAATTTCCCCGGGAGCGAGTCAGCATCTTTCGCGATTAGCTTGCGGCCAAGATGGAAGCAGCGCCCCCCGAGCTGGAGATCGACCTCGATTCGGGTCCGCATCAGCCCCATACCAGCAGCCTGGAGCGCGGCCTTCAACTCCGGCGTGTACTTTGCGAACTGCAAGCGGAAGAGATGCAGCAGGACCCAGATCTCCGGCAGTAGGAGAGCCGCAAGTCCGTGACATGCTGCTTTATCCGGTGTTTCCTATGCGTAATTATTAAATCAATGGTAAGCTAGTGGCATGCCAGCGGCGGTTGCGGCCATCCTGGAGGGCATGCCAGAGCCCCGTGACCTCCGCATGCACGAGCACGATGGCCGGTGCGTGATCACAGCCGGGACGGTGGTCCTGTTCGACTACGCGGCCGGCGACGTCGTGATGCGGAACATCGCGCTGGCGGTGCTGCGGCAGCTGGGGTTCCGGGGCCGGGCGGTCGCCGCGGCGCTGGGCCTGTCGGAGGCGTACGTCGCGACACTGCACAGCGCGGCGAAGCGGGACGGGTCGGCGGCCCTGGCCATGCAGGACCGCCGGGGCACGCCGGGGAAGGTGACCGCGGCGCAGTGGGAGCAGGCCAGGGCATGGCGGGAGCAGGGCGCCAGCGACGCGGAGATCGGCCGGCGGCTCGGCGTGGCGAATACCACGGTCGGCCGCGGCCTGGGCCCGCGCGGGCAGGCGCCGGCCCCAGGCGGCGAGGCCGGGCGGCCGCCGGCGGAGCCCCTGTTCACCGAGCCTGAGCCCCGGGCTGACGCTGAGCCTGAGCCTGGTGCCGGCCTGCCGCCTGGCGGGGGGCCGCCGGCCTGGCCGCTGCCGGCCCAGGGGGCGCTCTGGTCGCGGTACGCGGGGGCGATGCTGCTGCACGCGTTCCTCGCGCAGGCCGGCGCCGGGACGGTCCTGGCAGCGGCCGGCGGCGAGCCGCGGGACGTGGCGCTGCTGACGGCCGTCAGCATGAGCTTCGCGCTCGGCGCCGCGACAACGGAGCAGTTCAAGCACCTGGCCGCCGCTGAGGCCGGGCCGCTGGCCGGGCTGGGCGCGCTGCCCGGCCTGCGCGCCCTGCGGCCTGCCCTGGCACGGATCGCCGACCGCACTGACCCGGTGGCGCTGCAGCGCATGTTCGCCTCGGCGATGCTGGCCGCGGACCCGGTGGCCTCCGGCGTGTACTACGTCGATGACCACTTCGTTCCCTATACCGGGGCCAAGCCGGTCGCGAAAGGCTGGAACAACAAGCGCGGCCGGGCGGAGAAGGGCCGCGCGGACACCCACGTCACCGCGCACGACGGGCGGGCGGTGTGCTTCGTCACCGGGGAGCCCTCAGGGCTCAGCGTCACGCTGCCCAAAGCGCTGGCGGAACTGAAGAAGGCCGCCGGCCCGGGCGCGGCGATCATGGCCGGCTTCGACCGCGGTGGCGCCTACCCGCAGGTCTTCGCCCACTGCCGCGACCAGCAGGTGCACTGGGTCACCTACCGGCGCGCCCCGCTCGCCGTCCCCGCGGCGCTGCCCGTCATCACCGCCGTCACCTACGCCGGCCGGACCCGGCAGGTCGCCTGGGCCGGGGAGACGGTGCAGCTCAAGGACTACGGCCAGGCCCGGCAGATCACCCTGTTCGAGCACGGCAGGGTCGCCCTGCAGATCCTGACCTCGGACTTCGGTGCCTGCCCGGCGGACATCCTGTCCTGGCTGAAGTCCCGGTGGCGGGAGGAGAACTTCCTCAAGTACGCCAGCGAGAACTACGGCATAGACAAGATCTGCGACTACATCGCCGGCATCCAGACCAACAGCAAGGTCATCGATAACCCCACCCGCAAGAAGGCCACTGCCGCCGTCCGCGAGGCGGAAAAGGCGCTGGCCGCCGCCGAGCGGGACCTGGCCGCGCTGCTGGCCGACCCGGCGATCACGCCCGCCGCCAAGAACACCACGCTGATCCCCGCCGCGCAGAAGAAAATCACCGCCGCACGCAACAAGCTCGCCGCCGCCGCAGCGGCCCGCGACAAGATCCCCGCGAAGCTAACCGCCAATGTCATCGACCCCGAAGCCAAGGTCGCGCTGCTGCGCACCCGGCGCCGCGGCCTGCAGATGGTGCTGCAGCTGCTCGCGCACAACGCCGAGCACTGGCTGTCAAACCAGCTCAACGCCTACCTGCGCGACGACGACGAATACCGGGCCATCACCCGCCAGACCATCATCCGCGGCCTGGCCGGCACCATCACCTACGCCCCCGCCGCGATCACCGTCACCTTGCAGCCGCCCGGCACGCCCCGCATCACCCGCGCCCTGGCCCTGCTCATCGACGAGATCAACGCCACCCCGCCCAGCCTGCCCGGCGACCAGCGGCCCATCACCTACCAGCTGGCCAACCCCGCCCAGAGTATTCAAAACCCGATCTACGGCACCTTCCGGAGTCTGAGGCTTGCCGGGGCGATCCATTTCTCCTCCTTCGCGCCAGCCAGGTTGCCGGCACCGGCCGACCAACGGGTCCTGCGCCTATCGCAGGCTCAGCATTCGCCTAGGAACGGATCACCGGCATCACCCAGCGCGGGTGAGACAATTGACCCTCGCACCGGATCAGCACCTCTGTGAGGAAGTCAGCGATGGGCTGTGTGGCGGGGTCATCGTGCCAGCTCGTGAGTGCGGCGCCGGTCATTGCCCGCTGCGCTGATCGGGGCTGGCGATGCCCGGGGGGACGACCTTGCCCTGCTCGATGTCCTGCGACAGTTGCGCCCTGGCGGTATGGGCTCCCTCGTCCAGCACGCCGGAGCCCGCCGCCTGGGAGATGACGTCGCCGCCGCGGCCGCGCAGCACGTACGCGAAGCCGACGGCGATCAGCATGCCAATGACCGGCCCTGCGAGGTACACCCAGTAGCTGGTCCAGTAGCCGCTGGCCAGGGCCGGGCCGAAGGAGCGGGCCGGGTTCATCGAGACGCCGCTGACCGGGGCCGCCCACAGGCCGGCCAGGGCGATGTAGCCGCCGACGCCGAGCGCGGCGATCGCGCCAACGTTCTGCGCGGCCGACGCCGTCCCCAGGATCACGCTGACCAGCAGCGCGGTGAGCACGATCTCCATCAGCAGGGCCTGCCAGTTCTTGTACCCCGGGCCCGGCAGCGTTGCCCCCAGATGCTCCACGTTCCCGAACACCAGGCGGAGAAACAGGCAGGCCAGCGTCGCGCCGATCAGCTGGATGACGATGTAGCCCGGGACACGCCGCCACGGGAAGTCCCCGCGCAGCGCGAACGCCAGCGACACGGCCGGGTTCAGGTGCGCGCCGGAGACCGCGCCCATGAACAAGATGATCGCCGTCACCATCAATCCCGGCGCGACGACCGCCGCGGCCAGGCTGATCTGCCCCTTGGCGTGCAAAAGCCCGCCGCCCGCGGCGGCCAGCACCAGCGCGAAGGTACCCAGCAGCTCCGAGAACAGCCGCCGCCATTCCCGGCGCGGGTCATCGAAATCCGCACGGTCCCCGAACTCGAGCATGAGCAGGTTGTGGGTGCGCGCGAACGCCGACCCGAGCGTCCCCGGGTCAATCTGCTGGGCCGCCGGGGCGCTCACAGCACCCGCCCCCGGCGCGGCCGCGTGCTTGCCCGGACCATCCGCCCGGCTCACCGGCACGTTGTCTGCCATGCCTGATCCTTCCCGTCAAGCGCACCGACAATGCTTCGCAATCAGGAGCGTAAGCCCGCGCGCCCCGATCCTCGCCTGCGCGGCGGGAACGGGCCCAGCTCCCGCCGTCCTCGCGCTGCC
>JBKQQQ010000620.1:0-6023 GCA_052144275.1 Streptosporangiaceae bacterium | reverse complement strand
TAGACCTGGCACACATGTCGATCGGTGACCTGGGCTGCGCCAGTTTGACTGAGACTGCGCGGCCGTCTCTGTCTCAGGATCATGGCACAGATCGTCGCCGACGCTGTCGGCTATGGTGAAGGCATGTGTTGCGCTGCCATGACTACCCGGACCGCCGCTTAGCGGCGGTACCGAGGCTGCCGTAACCGCGGCCTCATTGCCTGCCCCGGCCGGGGGCAGTGCCAGGACGTACCGCCGGATCAGTGTCCTGCCGGCAGTCACGCGCGTATTCCTGTGCTGCCGGGTCATCCTGCCTGATCAGGGGAGTCATGTCTCAGTCGCAGCGTTCCGGTTCACAGTGCGGAGAACCATTCCCGTGCCCGTCCGCAGCCGGCCCCGCCGTCACGCAGGACCCGCGTGCCGCCACCCTGGTCCTGATGGTCGGGCTCCCCGCAGCCGGGAAAACCACCCGGGCCAAAGAACTCGCCGCAACGCACCAGGCGCTGCGGCTGACCCCGGATCACTGGATGATCCCGCTGTTCGGGGATTCGATGGCCGACGGCAAGCGCTGGGTGCTCGAAGGCCGGCTCATCTCGGTCGCCCTTCAGGCGCTGCGACTGGGGACCAGCGTCGTGCTCGACTACGGGCTCTGGGGCCGCGACGAACGGTCGGCACTGCGCTGGCTGGCCCGGTCGGCCGGGGCAGCATGCCAGGTGGTCTACCTGCCCGTGGACAAAGACGTCCAGCTCGCCCGCATCGCCCACCGCCAGGAAACGGTACCGCACCAGACATTCCCGATGAGCGAGGCCGACGTGGACGCGTGGCGGGAGCAATTCCAGGTGCCTGACGCCGCCGAACTCAACGGCGGTGAGATCCCCGCCCCGCCAGCAGGGTGGCCGGGCTGGCCAGAGTGGGCAGTAGACCACTGGCCCTCATGCACCGGCAGCTAACCCGACTGTCCTAACGGCGTTCGTGCTGGCCAGCGGTGCCGCTGGAGTATTACCGCAGGTCAGCCGACGCGTCCGCACGGGCGGCGGGCGTCGCGAACATCCGCGCTCGCCGCCCGGGAAGGCCAGGCATTTTGAAGACTGACGACATCTGCTGTGTCAGGTCTGCTGAGACAACAAGCAGATGCGTCAGATTGGCTGAGACTGCGTGGTAACAGTAGGCAAGGCGATCCAGCGGGCGGCGGCCGCCCATCTCACCCTGAGATATCTCGCCGTGAGATACCGGAACCACGCGATGCCGAAGCCCTCCGCAAATACTAGATGACCTGCGAGAACGTCACAGATGGCGGCTGGTGGTAGCTACCTTACGGACAGGCCTTATCGCTCCGACGACCAAGGCAGTGGACGCCGCCGCGGTGCTCGCGCGGATGCTCGTGCCCGAGCCGATGCGCCCGGGCTGGTCTGAATCCCTGCATCACGCGCACTCGGTAATCCCCCACGAGCGGCTGCTGAGCATCGACGAGCGGCTCGCGAACGCCGCGGCCAAGCCCGTCATCATTCCCGAGATGATCAACTGCGACCGGGGCCGGGTCTCGCGTGCTGGCAGAACCGGCCGCACGAAGGCCTCAGTCACACCTGGGGCGAGGGCCGGGACCTCTCCCCCAACGAGATGTTCGCCGCATGCGTCGGCATCAGCGGATATGTCCCGCTCCCCCTGACCGGCGACGACTACGCGGAAAACGCGGCTCGGTTGCCGGGCGTCACTGCATCGCCTGCCAGTCCGCGCGGATCTTCTGGGTTAGCGCGTCCGGCGTGTCGCCCGTGAGCACGTCTCCGGCGCTGCTGATCGCCGACCAGGTGCCGCCATCGGCGCAGAAGCCGTGGTAGCCGCCGTCGGCCCAAGCTAGCTCCAGCGCGGCCACCGCGCGGTCCTCGTCCACCTTGAACACTTCTCGGTGCCGCATCTCGGCCGTGATCTCGCCGTTCACCACGTCACCTTGAATGTCACCCACGTCAGTCACTCCGTCAAGGACTGCTTTCAGATCGCCATAAGCAGGTTTGCGGACTCTGCAATCTCCCTGGTAGCAAGCAGGGCTTGCCCCCTCAGGCGATCGCGGCAAGGGTCCCGTCGCGCTTAGTCGCCGCTCGGCTACGCATCGAACCGCCAGACTGCTACATTTGCCGCGCACCCGCCAGAGCCCTAGGGGCAATCTGCGCGGGCCTGTGATGGTTCACTGCCGACACCCGCGCCGTCAGGCGCGCGGCATCTGCCCACGGCTCCGGCACCGGGAACCCCGATACCGCGCCGCTGTCGGTTACGCCCCGCATGCTCATCCTGCACGCGGTCGGCGCGGCCCTGACCCTGCTGTTCGTCGCCCTGATCGCAGCCCGCGTCTAGCCGCTGGCGACCGGGGACCTCGGTGTGACCTGGTGTCGCCAACTCGCCCGCGTCACCCGTCAGTGGCACCGCGAGGGCTAGCGGAGAAGTGCGTCGAGGCGGTCGAAGACGCGCTGCTCGGTCAGGAGGCCCGCGCCTTCCTGGCAGTGCTCCCCGGCACCTTCGGCGGCAGAGAACGTGATCAGCTCCTTCGGGCAGCGCAGTGCGTCGAAGATCCGGTGTGGCTCACCGCGGAAGAACTGGTCGTTCTCCGGGTCAAGGACCAGGGTGGGGCAGGTGATCCGGTCGCCGATGCCCGCCATGGTGTAGGCGCGCATCTCCCGCAGTGCCCCGGCGGCGCTCGTCGCGCCGAAGGTCCACCGCGAGTTGCCTGCCGACCAGCGCAGGTACGTGCTGTGCGCGGCGGCCTGCGCCATGACGGCCTCTGCTTCCGCGTCGCGGCCCGCCTCGATCAGGGCGGTAAGTGCCGGGGGCAGGCCGCGCAGCACCGCCCCGCCGAAGTCGAACAGCCCGTCGTTGAGCACGAGCGCCGCGATCCGGTGCTCGAAGGCGGCCGCCCGCGCGGCAAGGTAACCGCCGAAGCTGGTCCCCATCAGGACCATCCGGCGCTCGTCGACCTCGGGCAGGGCTGCAGCGTAGTCGATGACCGGGGTGATGACCTTTTCCCAGTCCGGGCGGAACACGAGGCCCTGAAGGCGGCGGGCCGTCGCCTGCCCTGGACCGTCGAACGCGAGCACGTTGTACCCGCGCTCGAGTGCGCCCCGCGCGATCGCGAGGTAGCTCTCCTCCAGCGTGGAGTCGAAACCCCCGTGGTAGACCAGGGTCGGCCGCGCCGTCCCGGAGTCGTCTGCGCGGAACAGGTAGCCGGGCAGTGTCGTGTCCTCATAGGGGATCGCGACCCGGCGCGCGGGCACGTCAAGCAGCTCGGCGGCCGCGGCGAAAGACTCCCGCGACAACCGGGCAAGGCGTGCCGACTCGGCGTCGTTGTCCGGGTCGCTGCGCCGGTAGAACTCGGCCGTGCGGTAGTAGTTCGAGGCGCGCAGCAGCGCGTCCCGCGCACTGATCCGGTGGCCCGCCGCGAGGGCGGCCAGGCCGGTACCGCGGATCCGGTCGGCGAGGGCACCCCACTCGCGGCACCACGCTTCCTCATCACCGTCAGGGATGTTGGCGCAGGTCACGAGGACCTCGCCAAGATCAGCGCCACTCCCGCTGGCATACCCGGCTGCCCGCAGCGCCTCGAAAGAGAATGACTCGTCGTCGAACAGGAACTTCATGACCGGCATCTCCTCTCGCGACGGAACCGATCCGTTCCATCCATTTCCTTAGCCTATGCCGCCGTTTGATGGAACGCAACCGTTCCGTCGCGATGTATGCTTGAGCACATGGGAGAACCGGCCAGAAGGCGGCCTTCTGGGGCAGCCGTGCTCCAGGAGAACGTCACCAGCGCCATCACGGCCGCCGCCTTCGCGGAACTGGCGGAGACCGGCTACGCGCGGATGTCGATGGAGGCGGTGGCCCGCAGGGCTGGCGTGGGCAAGGCGGCGCTGTACCGCCGCTGGGATTCCAAGGACGCGATGCTGATCGACCTGGTAGCCTGCGCCGTCAGGGAGCACGTGCTCACCCAGGCTGACACCGGCACCCTCCGCGGTGACGTCGAGGCGCACATCAGGGACACCTTCAGCCAGCTCAGCAGTCCGCTGGTCAGCCGCATAGCACCTGACTTTCTCGCCGAGTCACCCCGTAACCCCGCACTGTCGGCGGCGCTACGCGAAGTCATCGCCACGCCACGACGCGAGACCGCCGATGCCATGCTGTCCCGGGCGATCGACCGCGGTGAGCTGCCCGCCGACCTCGATCACGAACTGGCCCTCGACCTGCTGGCGGCCCCACTAGGCTTCCGGCTCCTCATCTCGCAGGGCGTGATCGACGACGACTACCTGCGCCGCCTCTCTGACGTCACTGTCGCCGCGCTCAAGGCGAGCAGGAGATAAAAACCCGCAGACTTGCGCCGGGCGTTTTGTCGGCTGCTGCGGTTATCGTCATGACAGACCCGTAAGTCATCGTCCCGGTGTCCTTTGTGGGAGTACCGGCGGGTTGATGCAGCAAGAGGAGTTCCGGTCATGAAACTGCTGCGCCGACGGAGAAACCCCGCCCCTCAACCCGCGGAACCGGCCGGGATCGAGTCGGCCACCGCCCCAGTCCTGCGGATGCTGATCTTCTCCAACACCGGCCTGCCCGAGCAGGAGTTCAATGCCCAGAGGGAAAAGATCCGGCGGGTTGCCGACTACGACAGCGACACCCGAAGCTGGTACAGCCAGATCCCCCTCGACCGCCCCGAAAGGGCCGCCGAGATACTCAGCGCATTGTTCGAGGCCGCCCGCGTGCACGGCACCACCGTCCAGGTGCAGGCCTAGGCGGCAGGGGAGAGCGGGCACGGACAGTGGACCGCCCGCGAGGTCGATCTCGCACTGTTTACCCACGGCGAGGACGGCAGCCGCCCGAGACATCGGCCGTGGCGAGACTAGCCAATCCATGCAGGTTACCGCTGCCGTTTTCGGCGGTCGTGGACTTCCTTTCTGGCGAAGGACTCAGATCCGGAATCGACATGATGGCTGAGACGGAGCAGGGTCCGTGCGTCTCATGAACGCGTCGTTCCGCAGGATGCGCGCGACGTGATGGCTGAGACGGGACACGAGGATTCGTGCAGGATCCTGACTCAGTTGATTCGTAACGGCCGGAGTCCGGTGGCGGGTGGGCGGTTGGTGATGCCGTAGCGACCGTCGAGGTCACTGGGGTCGAGCAGTTCCATGTGCTCGTCGTAGACCAGGCGTGGTTGGTCAGGAACCCCCAGCTCGTCACCCTCGTAGATTACCGGGGTTACTTAATAGACAACCTAGTTTACCTGAAACTTATTGCTTGTTTTTGAATGCGGGCGTAGCGTGAGGACATGCCTCCGGGCAGACCGCGCACCGCCGATTTGCCCGGTCTGGCATTCGCGAGAGGGCACCCCGGTTCGGAACGAAGCTGGGCCTCGACTCCGAGGCACGTGCTGGACTAACCCGACCGCACGGAACGTGATGAGAGCAGAGCCGGAACGACGGACGGTGGCGTACGTAGCCTGTCTGGCGCTGGCTATCGTGTGCTGCGCCTGCGCCTGCGGCAGCGCGGCGGCTGACCATGCTGACGGGGCCGCCCAGCATGGCGCCGTCATTACCGTCGGGTCATTCGACTTCCCGGAGAGCGTGCTGCTCGCCGACATCTACGCCGACGCGCTCACGACGCAGGGCTTCCCCGTCCGCGTCCTGCCGGACCTGGGCCCTCGCGAGCTGGTGGACCCAGCGCTGAGCGGACTTGTCCAGGTGGTGCCGGAGTACTCCGGGTCGGCGCTGGAGTTCGTCAGCCTGGGACGGCAGTCCGCGACCTCCGATGTCACGGCGACCGGCAGGGCGCTGGCCGGGTGGGCGGCGGGCCGGGGGCTGGTGGCGGGCCGCCCGTCCGCCGCGCAGGACGCCAACGTCATCGTGGTCACCGCCGCCACCGCGGCCCGCTATGGCCTGCGCTCGGTCGCCGACCTGGCCCGGGTGGCGCCGCGGCTGGCGTTCGGCGGCCCGCCCGAATGCCCGGAGCGCGTCTACTGCCTGCTCGGGCTGAAGCAGGTTTACGGGCTCCGGTTCCGGGTCTTCATACCGCTGGACGCC
>JBKQQQ010000619.1:0-19067 GCA_052144275.1 Streptosporangiaceae bacterium | reverse complement strand
GACCTGAACGACCTGTACCGCCGGGTGATCAACCGGAACAACCGGCTCAAGCGGCTGCTTGACCTGGGCGCGCCGGAGATCATCGTGAACAACGAGAAGCGGATGCTGCAGGAGGCCGTGGACAGCCTGTTCGACAACGGCCGCCGCGGCCGCCCGGTCACCGGGCCTGGCAACCGCCCGCTCAAGTCCCTGTCCGACATGCTCAAGGGCAAGCAGGGCCGGTTCCGCCAGAACCTGCTGGGCAAGCGGGTCGACTACTCGGGCCGGAGCGTCATCGTGGTCGGGCCGCAGCTCAAGCTGCACCAGTGCGGGCTGCCCAAGCAGATGGCCCTGGAGCTGTTCAAGCCGTTCGTGATGAAGCGCCTGGTTGACCTCAACCACGCGCAGAACATCAAGTCGGCCAAGCGGATGGTGGAGCGGGCCCGCCCGGTCGTGTGGGACGTGCTCGAGGAGGTCATCACCGAGCACCCGGTGCTGCTGAACCGGGCGCCGACCCTGCACCGCCTCGGCATCCAGGCGTTCGAGCCGCAGCTGGTGGAGGGCAAGGCCATCCAGATCCACCCGCTGGTCTGCACCGCGTTCAACGCGGACTTCGACGGCGACCAGATGGCGGTGCACCTGCCGCTGTCCGCCGAGGCGCAGGCCGAGGCGCGGATCTTGATGCTGTCCACCAACAACATCCTCAAGCCTGCCGACGGCAAGCCGGTCACCATGCCCACCCAGGACATGATCATCGGCCTGTACTGCCTGACCAGGGAGACCGCGGATGTGGTCGGCACGGGCCGGGCGTTCTCGTCGCTGTCCGAGGCGCTGATGGCCTACGACGCGGGCGAGCTCGACCTGCAGGCCCGGATCGAGATCCGGCTGCCGGGCATCGTCCCGCCGCAGGGCACCGAGCGGCCCGAGGGCGCGGAGGACGGCGATCCCATTCGCCTGTCCACCACGCTCGGCCGCTGCATCTTCAACGAGACGCTGCCCGCCGACTTCCCGTTCGTCAACTTCGAGGTGGACAGGAAGCAGCTGACGGTCATCGTCAACTCGCTCGCCGAGACCTACCCGAAGGTCGAGGTGGCGGCGGCCCTTGACGCGCTCAAGGACGCCGGCTTCCACTGGGCCACCCGGGCGGGTGTCACGATCGCGATCGAGGATGTCGTCGCGCCGCCGAACAAGGCGGCGATCCTGGAGAACTACGAGCGCCGGGCCGACAAGGTGCAGCGCGAGTACGAGCGCGGCCTGATCACCGACGAGGAGCGGCGTCAGGAGCTCATCGAGATCTGGACGCACGCGACCGCCGAGGTGGCGCAGGATATGGAGGCGGCCTTCCCCGAGACCAACTCGGTCTGGATGATGGTCAACTCCGGCGCCCGTGGTAACCCGATGCAGGTCCGGCAGATCGCCGGCATGCGCGGCCTGGTCTCCAACCCGAAGGGCGAGACGATCCCGCGGCCGATCAAGTCCAGCTTCCGCGAGGGCCTGTCGGTGCTTGAGTACTTCATCTCCACCCACGGCGCCCGCAAGGGCCTCGCCGACACCGCGCTCCGCACGGCGGACTCCGGGTACCTCACCCGCCGCCTAGTGGACGTGGCGCAGGACGTGATCGTGCGGGAGGAGGACTGCGGCACCGACCGTTCGCTCCCGATGCGGATCGCGGAGAAGGACGCCGAAGGCCACCTGCGCAAGCTGCCGAACATCGAGAACACGGGCACGGGCCGTACCGTGGCCGAGGACATCGAGATCGACGGCGTGGTGCTGGCCAAGACCGGGGACGACACGACCGAGCTGATGCTCGAGCGGCTGACCGAGGCAGGCGTGGAGACCATCCGCACGCACAGCGTGCTGGTCTGCGAGGCCAAGATCGGCGTCTGCGCCAAGTGCTACGGCCGCTCGCTGGCCACCGGCAAGCGGGTGGACGTCGGCGAGGCCGTCGGCATCGTCGCCGCCCAGTCGATCGGCGAGCCGGGCACCCAGCTCACCATGCGGACCTTCCACACCGGCGGTGTGGCGGGCCAGGACATCACCCACGGCCTGCCGCGTATCCAGGAGCTCTTCGAGGCTCGCATCCCGAAGGGCATGGCGCCCATCAGCGAGTACGAGGGCCGGGTCAAGGTCGAGGAGACCGAGAAGACCAGGAAGATCATCGTCGTACCTGACGACGGCTCGGAAGAAGTCGCCTACCAGGTGCCGATGCGCTCCAGGCTGCTGGTCAGCGACGGCGGCCACGTGGCCGTCGGGCAGCAGCTCATCGCGGGCGCGGTCAACCCGCACGAGGTGCTGCGCATCCTCGGCGGGCGGGCGGTGCAGCTGCACCTCGTGCACGAGGTGCAGGAGGTGTACCGGTCGCAGGGCGTCTCGATCCACGACAAGCACATCGAGATCATCATCAGGCAGATGCTGAAGCGGGTGAACGTGCTCGAGTCGGGCGACACCGAGCTGCTGCCCGGTGAGCTGGTCGAGCGGCCCCGGTTCGAGGAGGTCAACCGCGCGGTGGTGAACGACGGCGGCACCTCGGCCTCCGGCCGTGCGGTGCTGATGGGGATCACCAAGGCGTCGCTGGCCACGGAGTCGTGGCTGTCGGCGGCTTCCTTCCAGGAGACCACCCGGGTGCTCACCGACGCGGCCATCCACGCCAAGTCGGACTCGCTCCTGGGCCTGAAGGAGAACGTCATCATCGGCAAGCTCATCCCGGCCGGCACCGGCATGCCGGTGTACCGGAACATCCGGGTCGAGCCGACCGACGACGCCAGGTCGTCGGCCTTCCCGCCGGGGTCCTACGCCGAACCGGAGACCTACGAGTTCGGCCAGGGCTCGGGCGCGGCCGTGCCGCTCGAGGAGTACGACTTCGGCTCCTACAACAGGTAAGAACCCCTCCCTAGTCACGGGCTGGCGGTCGGCTCCCAAGCTGACCGCCAGCCCGATCGGCACATATATGGCCCGAACGACCCCGCCGCGAGCCCCGGCCCCGGCCTCCCGCCCCGCCTGCGGGGCCGGCCCGAGAGGACTCGGCGGGCCCCCCGGGTACCGTCTTACGTACCCGGGGGCCCACCGGCGCCTCGTGGCGGGGCGCTCCGCGCGGGCGGGAATGAACGGCGGGGGTGGTGTGTTGTGCAGGTACGAGCAATGAACGGCGAGCATCCACGCCGGGCCCGGAGGGGTTCGGGTCGGTGGGCGCTCGATTTTGCTTGAGAGTTGTGTCATGGTAGGTTCTTCATTCGTGTCCATGTACGCATGGGCACGTAAGCATGCCAGCTGACGGCCCTGCTTGTTGGGGGTTGGCCGGGCTAGTTGGATCGGGCCAGGGACTGAGGTCCGTGGACTGGTTCGGGTTGGCTGACCGGCTGGTAGCGTGGGCTTTCCTCTCTCCCATTAGTCGGCTCATACCGAGCCGTCGACTCCCGGTCAGGGCGACACGCCCGACCTCGGGGGTCGGAGGAGGGCAGAAAACCCCAGGCTAGGGGGTTGCCGGATCCCGTTTGGGGTCCTTAGACCGCTTAGATACCTCGAAGGCTCGCCAGCAATGAACGTGACGGGGCTCGCGCGTGAGCGCGGGCCGGAACGACTGGAAAGACGGAGACGCGGTTGCCCACGATCCAGCAGCTGGTCCGCAAGGGCCGCCAGGACAAGGTAGCGAAGAACAAGACGCCGGCGCTCAAGGGGAGCCCGCAGCGCCGCGGCGTGTGCACGCGTGTCTACACGACCACGCCGAAGAAGCCTAACTCGGCGCTGCGCAAGGTCGCCAGGGTCCGGCTGACCAGCCAGATCGAGGTCACCGCGTACATCCCCGGTGTCGGGCACAACTTGCAGGAGCACTCGATCGTGCTGGTGCGAGGCGGCCGGGTGCGCGACCTGCCCGGTGTCCGTTACAAGATCATCCGCGGATCCCTCGATACCCAGGGCGTCCGCAACCGCAAGCAGGCCCGCAGCCGGTACGGAGCGAAGAAGGAGAAGAGCTGAGATGCCTCGCAAGGGTCCCGCGACGAAGCGGCAGCTTGTCACCGATCCGGTCTACGGCTCGCCGCTTGTCACCGCGCTAGCTAACAAGGTGCTCAAGGACGGCAAGCGCTCGCTCGCCGAGCACATCGTGTACGGCGCGCTCGAGGGGTGCCGGGATAAGACCGGCAATGATCCGGTGATCACCCTGAAGCGCGCACTGGACAACGTCAAGCCGACGCTCGAGGTCCGCAGCCGCCGGGTCGGCGGCGCGACCTACCAGGTGCCGGTGGAGGTCCGCGCCTCGCGCAGCACGACGCTCGCGCTGCGCTGGATCGTCTCCTACGCCAGGAACCGCCGGGAGAAGACGATGACCGAGCGGCTCATGAACGAGCTGCTCGACGCGAGCAACGGCCTCGGGGCCAGCGTGAAGCGGCGCGAGGACACGCACAAGATGGCGGAGTCCAACAAGGCGTTCGCCCACTACCGCTGGTAGCCGAAAGCCTTACCCAGGCTTACCTAGAGACTTACGAGAACGAGGAAAAAGTGGCCACCATGACCGCCGTAGACCTCGCCAAGGTCCGCAACATCGGGATCATGGCGCATATCGACGCGGGCAAAACGACGACCACCGAGCGCATCCTGTTCTACACCGGAATCAACTACAAGATCGGTGAGGTCCATGAGGGCGCGGCCACCATGGACTGGATGGAGCAGGAGCAGGAACGCGGCATCACGATCACATCCGCCGCTACCACGACGAGCTGGCTCGGCCACACCATCAACATCATCGACACCCCGGGGCACGTGGACTTCACCGTGGAGGTGGAGCGCTCGCTGCGGGTACTCGACGGTGCGGTGGCGGTCTTCGACGCCGTAGCCGGCGTGGAACCGCAGTCAGAGACCGTGTGGCGGCAGGCTAACCGGTACGGCGTACCGCGGATCTGTTTCGTCAACAAGATGGACCGGGTCGGTGCCGAGTTCCACCGCTGCGTGGAGATGATCACGGACCGGCTCGGCGCGACGCCGCTCGTCGTCCAGCTGCCCTGGGGCGTGGAATCCGATTTCCGCGGCGTCATCGACCTGGTGCGGATGCGCGCGCTGCTCTGGCAGACCGAGGGCAAGGGCGACAAGTACGACATCGTCGGGATCCCCGACGATCACGTCGAGGCCGCGCGCGAATGGCGCGACCGGCTGCTCGAGACGATCGCCGAGAACGACGACGAGATGATGGAGCTGTACCTGGAGGGTTCTGAGCCGTCCGAGGACCAGCTCGTCGCGGCCATCAGGCGCGCGACCATCGCCAGCGCCGTGACCCCGGTGCTGTGCGGGACGGCCTTCAAGAACAAGGGCGTCCAGCCGATGCTCGACGCGATCGTGGACTACCTGCCCAGCCCGATCGACATCCCGGCCGTCCAGGGCCACGCGGTGGGTGACGAGGCCGTCGCGGTGGAGCGGAAGCCTGACCCCGAGGACCCGTTCGCCGCGCTGGCGTTCAAGATCATGTCGGACCAGCATCTCGGCAAGCTCACCTACATCCGGATCTACTCCGGCACCCTGGAGTCGGGCAGCAACGTGCTGAACTCGATCAAGGGCCGCAAGGAGCGGATCGGCAAGATCTACCAGATGCACGCGAACAAGCGCGAGGAGCGCCCGTTCGCGGTGGCCGGGCAGATCGTCGCGGTGATGGGCCTGAAGGACACCACCACGGGCGACACGCTGTGCGCGCAGAACGCGCCGGTGATCCTGGAGTCGATGACGTTCCCGGCGCCGGTGATCAACGTGGCCATCGAGCCGAGGACCAAGAGCGACCAGGAGAAGCTGGGCACCGCCATTCAGCGGCTCGCCGAGGAGGACCCGACCTTCCAGGTCAGGACCGACGAGGAGACCGGGCAGACGATCATCTCGGGGATGGGTGAACTGCACCTCGAGGTGCTGGTCGACCGGATGCGCCGCGAGTTCAAGGTCGAGGCGAACATCGGCCGCCCGCAGGTCGCCTACCGCGAGACGGTCCGGCGCAAGGTCGAGAAGGTCGAGTACACCCACAAGAAGCAGACCGGCGGCTCCGGCCAGTACGGTCGCGTGCTCATCAACCTCGAGCCCACCGGCGGCGACGGCGGCGGGTACGAGTTCGAGAACAAGGTAACCGGAGGCCGGATCCCCAGGGAGTACATCCCCTCGGTGGACGCCGGCTGCCAGGAGGCCGCTGAGTTCGGCGTCCTGGCCGGCTATCCGATGGTCGACGTGAAGGTGACGCTGACTGACGGCGCCTACCACGAGGTCGACTCCTCAGAGCTTGCCTTCAAGATCGCGGGTTCGATGGCGTTCAAGAAGGCAGCCGCCCAGGCGGATCCCGTGCTGCTCGAGCCGGTCATGGCCGTGGAGGTCAGGACGCCGGAGGAGTACATGGGCGACGTCATCGGCGACCTGAACAGCCGCCGTGGCCAGATCCAGGCCATGGAGGAACGATCCGGGGCCAGGGCAGTCAAGGCACTTGTCCCGCTGTCGGAGATGTTCGGCTACGTGGGGGACCTGCGCAGCCGGACGCAGGGCCGGGCCGACTACAGCATGCAGTTCGATTCGTATGCCGAGGTCCCGCCCAGCATCGCCAAGGAGATCATCGCCAAGGCGCGAGGCGAGTAGTCGCAGTCAGTTCGGCCCCATCCCCGGCTCGCCCCGGGGGTGGACGCAACCAACGAGGAGAAATCAGTGGCGAAGGCCAAGTTCCAGCGGACTAAGCCGCACGTCAACATCGGCACCATCGGTCATATCGACCACGGCAAGACCACGCTGACCGCGGCGATTACCAAGGTGCTTCACGACAAGATGCCCGACGTTAACCCCTTCTACGCGTTCGACCAGATCGACAACGCGAAGGAGGAGAAGGAGCGCGGCATCACCATCTCGATCTCCCATGTCGAGTACCAGACCGAGAAGCGGCACTACGCGCACGTGGACTGCCCCGGTCACGCGGACTACATCAAGAACATGATCACGGGTGCCGCCCAGATGGACGGCGCGATCCTGGTGGTCGCCGCGACCGACGGCCCGATGCCGCAGACCCGTGAGCATGTGCTGCTCGCCCGCCAGGTCGGCGTCCCCTACATCGTAGTGGCGCTGAACAAGGCGGACATGGTGGACGACGAGGAGATCCTTGAGCTCGTCGAGCTCGAGGTCCGCGAGCTGCTCACCGAGTACGAGTTCCCCGGTGACGACGTGCCGGTGGTGCGGGTATCCGCGCTGAAGGCGCTCGAGGGCGACGCCGCGTGGGGCGACAAGGTCATGGAGCTCATGACCGCCTGCGACGATTCCATCCCGCAGCCGGTCCGTGAGGTCGACAAGCCGTTCCTGATGCCGGTCGAGGATGTCTTCTCGATCACCGGCCGCGGCACCGTGGTGACCGGCCGGATCGAGCGCGGCACCATCCACACCGGCGAGACCGTCGACATCATCGGCATCAAGGAGAAGGCGCAGTCCACCACCGTCACCGGCGTGGAGATGTTCCGCAAGATCCTGGATGACGGCCAGGCCGGCGACAACGTGGGCCTGCTGCTGCGCGGCATCAAGCGCGAGGAGGTGGAGCGCGGCCAGGTCATCATCAAGCCGGGCACCAACACCCCGCACACCGAGTTCGAGGGCCAGGTCTACATCCTGTCCAAGGACGAGGGCGGCCGCCACACGCCGTTCTTCAACAACTACCGTCCGCAGTTCTACTTCCGGACCACCGACGTGACCGGCGTGGTGAACCTCCCCGAGGGCACCGAGATGGTCATGCCGGGCGACCGGACCGACATGCACATCGACTTGATCCAGCCGATCGCCATGGAGGAAGGCCTGCGGTTCGCGATCCGCGAAGGCGGCCGTACCGTCGGCGCCGGCCGGGTCACGAAGATCATCAAGTAACGTCGTGCGACGGCGGGTCCGGCCGAAGGTCGGACCCGCCTCGCACGACAAATCGGGGGGTCGCCATGGGGGCGCAGCCCCCGGGCAAAGCACAGCACAGCACAGCGGCTGACTAAAGCGAAGGACACCGAGGCCACAATGGCGGGACAGAAGATCCGCATCCGGCTCAAGGCATATGACCACGAGGTCATCGACAGCTCGGCGCGGAAGATCGTCGACACCGTGACGCGTACCGGCGCGCGGGTGGCCGGCCCGGTGCCGCTGCCTACCGAGAAGAACGTGTACTGCGTCATCCGCTCTCCGCACAAGTACAAGGACTCGCGCGAGCACTTCGAGATGCGGACGCACAAGCGGCTGATCGACATCATCGACCCGACGCCTAAAACGGTGGACTCGCTGATGCGCCTCGACCTGCCGGCTGGTGTCGACATCGAGATCAAGCTCTGAGGAACGCACCGATATGGGCAAGCAGATCAAAGGGATCCTGGGCACCAAGCTAGGCATGACCCAGGTCTTCAACGACGCCGGGCAGATCGTGCCGGTCACGGTGGTACAGGCCGGTCCGTGCGTGGTGACCGCCGTGCGCACCCCCGGCACCGACGGTTACTCGGCCGTGCAACTCGGCTTCGGCGAGATCGATCCGCGCAAGGTGACCAAGCCGGTCAGCGGGGTGTTCGAGAAGGCCGGCCTGACCCCGCGCAGGTACCTGGCCGAGCTGCGCACCGACGACGCGTCGGAGTACACGATCGGGCAGGAGGTCACCGCCGAGGTGTTCGCCAGCGGGCAGCACGTCGACGTGACCGGCAAGAGCAAGGGCAAGGGCATGGCGGGCGTCATGAAGCGGCACGGCTTCAAGGGCCTCGGCGCCTCGCACGGAACCCAGCGTAAGCACCGCTCGCCCGGCTCCATCGGCGCGTGCGCCACCCCTGGCCGGGTGTTCAAGGGCGTGCGGATGGCGGGCCGGATGGGCGGCGTGCGCACCACCGTGCAGTCGCTCACCGTGCACGCCGTCGACGCCGAGCGCGGGCTGCTCCTGATCAAGGGCGCGGTGCCCGGCCCGAGCGGCCGTGTGGTGCTCGTACGCAGCGCGGCCAGGACCCCGAAGACCCTAGGGGAGGAAGTCCGATGACAGCAGTCAGCGTCATCTCGCCGTCCGGCCAGGACAGCAAGACGATGGAGCTGCCCGAGGAGATCTTCGCCGCCAAGGTGAACGTGCCGCTGATCCACCAGGTCGTGGTGGCGCAGCAGGCCGCGGCCAGGCAGGGCACGGCCGCCGTCAAGACCCGCGGCCAGGTGCGAGGCGGCGGCAGGAAGCCGTACCGGCAGAAGGGCACAGGGCGGGCAAGACAAGGCTCACTCCGAGCGCCCCAGTACGCGGGCGGCGGCGTCGCCCATGGTCCGGTACCGCGCTCTTACGCGCAGCGGACGCCGAAGAAGATGAAGGCGGCCGCGCTGCGCGGGGCCCTGTCCGACCGGCTCAGCCACGGCCGGGTCCAGGTGGTCAGCGGCTTCGTCGACGGTGACCTGCCCAGGACCAAGGACGCGGTCGCGGTGCTCCTCACCGCGGTCGGCACGCTGGACAGGCCGGTGCTCGTGGTCGCGCACCGCGATGACGAGATCACCTGGAAGTCCCTGCGCAATGTGCCTGGCGTGCACGTGCTCACCGAGGACCAGCTCAATACCTACGACGTGCTGGCCAGCGACCACGTGGTCTTCACCGAGCAGGCCCTGACGGCGTTCGTGGCCAGGACCGGATCGTCGAAGGAGGCCAGCAAGTGAGCCGGGACAGCAACCCGAGGGACATCCTGCTGCGGCCGGTGGTCTCGGAGAAGAGCTACGGGCTGCTCGACGAGGGCAAGTACACCTTCGTCGTCGCCCCCGACGCCAACAAGACCCAGATAAGGCTCGCGGTCGAGGCCGTGTTCGGGGTCAAGGTGACCGGGGTGAACACCCTGAACCGGCCGGGCAAGCGCAGGCGCACCCGGTACGGCTGGGGGCAGCGGGCGGACACCAAGCGGGCGATCGTGACCCTCGCCGAGGGCGACAGGATCGACATATTCGGCGGCTCAGTCCGTTAAGGGAGACTCGACCAGACATGGCTATCCGTAAGTACAAGCCGACCACCCCGGGCCGGCGTGGCGCGAGCGGCTCCGACTTCTCCGAGATCACCAGGGATGAGCCGGAGAAGTCGCTGGTGCGCCCGCTGCACTCGCAGGGCGGCAGGAACGCCTACGGCCGCATCACCACCAGGCATCAGGGCGGCGGCCACAAGCGGGCCTACCGGCTGATCGACTTCAGGCGGGCGGACAAGGACGGCGTGCCGGCCAAGGTCGCGCACGTGGAGTACGACCCGAACCGCACCGCCCGGATCGCCCTGCTGCACTACGCGGACGGCGAGAAGCGCTACATCATCTGCCCGCAGGGCCTGTCGGTGGGCGACCGGGTGGAGAGCGGCACCGGGGCCGACATCAAGCCGGGCAACTCGCTGCCGCTGCGCAGCATCCCGACCGGCACCGTGGTGCACGCCATCGAGCTTCGCCCTGGGGGCGGCGCGAAGATCGCGCGGTCCGCGGGCGCGGGGGTGCAGTTGCTCGCCAAAGAGGGCGGCTACGCCCAGCTGCGGATGCCGTCCGGCGAGATCCGCCGGGTCGACGCGACCTGCCGGGCCACGGTGGGCGAGGTGGGCAACGCCGAGCAGGGCAACATCAAGCTCGGCAAGGCCGGCCGCAACCGGTGGAAGGGCCGCCGTCCCACGGTGCGCGGCGTGGCCATGAACCCCGTCGACCATCCGCTCGGCGGCGGCGAGGGCAAGAGCTCTGGCGGACGCCATCCGGTCAGCCCGTGGGGCCAGCCCGAGGGCCGGACCCGGCAGGCGCACAAGCCGAGTGACCGGCTAATCAGCCGTCGCCGCGGCAGGAACAAGCGGTAGGAGCAGCACGCGATGCCTCGTAGCCTTAAGAAGGGTCCCTTCGTGGACGACCACCTGATGAAGAAGGTGGACGTGCAGAACGAGAGGGGATCAAAGACCGTCATCAGGACGTGGTCCCGGCGTTCCATGATCATCCCGGCCATGCTGGGGCACACGATCGCCGTGCATGACGGCCGGAAGCACATCCCCGTGTTCATCACCGAGTCGATGGTGGGCCACAAGCTCGGCGAGTTCGCGCCTACGCGGACTTTCCGATCTCACGTCAAGGACGACCGGCGTAGCCGCCGCTAGCCGGACCCAGGAGGAATGATGGAAGCCAGGGCAATGGCGCGGTTCGTCCGCGTCACGCCGCGGAAGGCCCGCCGGGTGGTGGACCTGATCCGCGGGCTGCCCGCCGACGAGGCGCAGGCCGTGCTCACGTTCGCGCCGCAGTCGGCCAGTGACCCAGTCGGCAAGGTGCTCGCCAGCGCGATCGCCAACGCCGACGCCCGCGGCGGGCGCGGGGACCGGGGCATGCTGTGGGTGCGCCGCGCCTGGGTAGACGAGGGGCCGACGCTCAAGCGCTTCAGGCCGCGCGCCCAGGGCCGCGGCTACCGCGTCCTGAAGCGCACCAGCCACATTACGGTCATCGTCTCTGACGACTCCGAGGGAGGGACCCGCTAGTGGGACAGAAAGTGAACCCGCATGGGTTCCGGCTGGGCATCACCACCGACTTCAAGAGCCGCTGGTACGCCGACAAGCTGTACAAGGAATACGTGGCCGAGGACGTGGCGATCCGGCGAATGCTGCAGCGCGGCATGGAGCGGGCCGGCATCTCCAAGGTGGAGATCGAGCGGACCAGGGACCGGGTACGGGTGGACATCCACACCGCCAGGCCCGGCATCGTCATCGGCCGCCGTGGCGCCGAGGCGGACCGCATCCGCGGCGACCTCGAGAAGCTGACCGCCAAGCAGATCCAGCTGAACATCCTCGAGGTGAAGAACCCCGAGATCGATGCCCAGCTGGTCGCGCAGGGAGTCGCCGAGCAGCTGTCCAGCCGGGTTTCCTTCCGGCGGGCCATGCGCAAGGCGATCCAGAGCGCGATGAAGGGCGGCGCCAAGGGGATCCGGGTCCAGTGCTCGGGCCGTCTGGGCGGCGCGGAGATGTCGCGGTCGGAGTTCTACCGTGAGGGCCGCGTGCCGCTGCACACGCTGCGCGCGGACATCGACTACGGCTTCTACGAGGCCCGCACCACCTTCGGCCGGATCGGCGTGAAGGTCTGGATCTACAAGGGCGAGGCGCCGACCAGCCGGGCCGGGCGAGAGGCGCAGCAGGCTGCGCTGCGGGCCGCGGCCCAGCAGCGGCCCCAGCGCCCGCGTGAGCCGCAGCGGCGTCGCCGCTCCCCTGAGACCGCGGCCGCGGGCGAGGAGGGCTGACGCATGCTCATTCCGCGTAGGGTCAAGCACCGCAAGCAGCACCGTCCGCACCGGACCGGCAACGCTACCGGCGGAACGCACGTGTCGTTCGGCGAGTTCGGCATCCAGGCTCTCGAGCACGCGTACGTGACCAACCGGCAGATCGAGGCCGCCCGTATCGCCATGACGCGGCACATCCGCCGTGGCGGCAAGGTGTGGATCAACATCTACCCGGACCGGCCGCTGACGAAGAAGCCGGCCGAGACCCGGATGGGCTCGGGCAAAGGATCGCCGGAGTGGTGGATCGCCAACGTGAAGCCCGGCCGGGTCATGTTCGAGCTTTCCGGTGTCGCCGAGCCAGTCGCCCAGGAGGCGCTGCGCCGTGCGATCCACAAGCTGCCCATGAAATGCAGGGTGGTCAAGCGTGAACTGGGTGAGGGCTGATGTCAAAGAGAGCTGCCCATGCTCTGCTCGCTGACGTTGCAGAGGTGGTCAAGCGTGAACTGGGTGAGGGCTGATGTCAAAGATGCACAAGCTGCCCATGCTCTGCTCGCTGACATTGCAGAGGTGGTCAAGCGTGAATTGGGTGAGGGCTGATGGCTAACGGCCTGACCGCGCAGCTGCGCGTCTCCACCGAAGAAGAACTGCACGCCAAGCTGGCCGAAGCCAAGGAAGAGCTGTTCAACCTGCGCTTCCAGGGCGCCACCGGGCAGCTGGAGAGCCACGGCAGGCTACGAGCGGTCCGCAAGGAAATCGCCCGTATTTACACGGTGATGCGAGAGCGCGAGCTCGGGATCATCACCTTGATCGAGGATGACGGCGAGCCGGCGGCCACGGACGAGCCGGTGGCCGTGGCCGCCGGGTCCGCGGCCGCGGATGACGTAGCCGAGGAGGCCGGCAAGTGAGCGAGAACGCCACAGGTGGTGCCGCGACGAGCGACACCACGACGACCAGGGGTTACCGCAAGGGCCGGGAAGGCTACGTGGTCAGCGACAAGATGGACAAGACCGTCGTCGTCCAGGTCGAAGACCATGTCACCCACCCCAAGTACGGCAAGGTTCTGCGCCGTACCAAGAAGTACAAGGCGCACGACGCCACCAACGCCTGCGGCGTCGGTGACCGCGTGCTGCTGATGGAGACCCGGCCACTGTCCGCGACCAAGCGCTGGCGGGTAGCCGAGATCCTCGAGAAGGCCAAGTAACAGATCCGCCTGGCTCCGATGCCGGCGTGAGATAGCAGGAGTTGACGTGATCCAGCAGGAGTCGCGGCTTAAGGTCGCCGACAACACGGGTGCGAAGGAGATCCTGTGCATCCGTGTGCTCGGCGGCAGCGGCCGGCGATACGCGGGCATCGGTGACGTCATCGTGGCGACCGTGAAGGATGCCCTTCCCGGCGCCGGCGTGAAAAAGGGTGATGTCGTCAAGGCGGTCGTGGTGCGCACCCGCAAGGAGCGCCGCCGCGGCGACGGCTCCTACATCCGGTTCGACGAGAACGCGGCGGTGCTGATCAGGGACGGCGGTGACCCGCGGGGCACCCGCATCTTCGGCCCAGTCGGCCGTGAGCTGCGGGAGAAGCGCTTCATGCGGATCATCTCGCTGGCGCCGGAGGTGCTCTAGATGAAGATCAAGAAGGGCGACCAGGTCATCGTCGTCGCGGGTCGTGACAAGGGCCGCAGCGGCCTGGTCATCGTGGCCTACCCGGACCGGGGCAAGGTGCTGGTCCAGGGCGTCAACATGGTCAAGAAGAACAAGAAGGTCACCCACCAGGGCGTCCGCGGCGCCAAGGAGGGCGGCATCACGCATCAGGAAGCGCCGATCGACGTGAGCAACGTTCAGCTGGCCGATCCTGAGAGCAAGCAGGCCGCGCGGGTCGGCTACCGGTTCGACGAGGACGGCAACAAGATCCGCGTCGCCAGGCCGAGCGGGAAGGACATCTGATGACCACCGAAGCCGTCAAGGCGCCCTCGGTGCCGCGGCTCAAGGAGCGGTACCGGTCCGAGATCGCGCCCGCGCTCAGGGAAGAGTTCGGGTTCGCCAACGTGATGCAGGTCCCCGGGCTGACCAAGATCGTCGTGAACATGGGCGTCGGCGAGGCGGCCAGGGACGCGAAGCTGATCGAGGGCGCGGTCCGCGACCTGTCCACGATCACCGGGCAGCGCCCGGCCGTAGCCCGGGCGAAGAAGTCCGTGGCTCAGTTCAAGCTGCGCGAGGGCATGCCCATCGGCGCGCACACGACGCTGCGCGGCGACCGCATGTGGGAGTTCCTCGACCGCCTGCTGACCATCGCGCTGCCCCGTATCCGCGACTTCCGCGGCCTGTCCGACCGGCAGTTCGACGGGCACGGAAACTACACGTTCGGCCTGACCGAGCAGGTCATGTTCCATGAGATCGACCCCGACAAGGTCGACAGGCAGCGCGGGATGGACATCACCGTCGTGACCACAGCAACAAACGACGCCGAAGGCCGCTCCCTGCTGCGGCGGCTCGGCTTTCCCCTCAAGGAGGGCTGACAGTGGCGAAGAAGTCGCTGGTAGTCAAGGCGAACCGGACGCCCAAGTTCCAGGTCCGCGGTTACACGCGGTGCACCCGCTGCGGGCGGCCGCGTGCCGTCTACCGCAGGTTCAGCCTGTGCCGGATCTGCTTCCGCACGATGGCGCACCGCGGTGAGCTGCCCGGCATCACCAAGTCCAGTTGGTAACCAAGAAGAACGAGCACACCGCAGGTCCCGGTGCCGGTGAAAGCCGGCGGGAAACCGCGGTGAGGAAGGCCTGTTGGCCATGACGATGACCGACCCGATCGCGGACATGCTGACCCGTCTGCGGAACGCCAACTCGGCGTACCACGACACCGTGGGCATGCCGTACTCCAAGATCAAGTCCCGCATCGCGGAGATCCTCCAGCAGGAGGGCTACATCGCGTCCTGGCGGGTGGAAGACGCCGAGGTCGGCAAGAACCTCGTGATCATCCTTAAGTTCGGGAACCAGCGCGAGCGTTCCATCGCCGGCATCAAGCGGGTGTCCAAGCCCGGCCTGCGCGTGTACGCGAAGAAGGACAACCTGCCCAAGGTTCTCGGCGGCCTCGGCGTGGCGATCATCTCCACGTCCGGTGGGCTGCTGACCGACAAGCAGGCCAAGAAGCGTGGCGTGGGCGGGGAAGTCCTCGCCTACGTCTGGTAAGGAGAGCTGCAATGTCAAGGATCGGGCGGCTCCCCGTGACCATCCCCAGCGGGGTGCAGGTCGAGATCGACGGGCGCCAGGTCACCGTGCAAGGGCCGAAGGGCACGCTGCGGCATACCGTGGCCGACCCCATCGACGTCGTCCGCGAGGACGGGGTCATCAAGGTCACCAGGCCGAACGACGAGGGTTCCGTGCGGGCGCTACACGGCTTGTCCCGCACGCTGATCGCCAACATGGTCACCGGTGTCACCGAGGGCTACAGAAAGACCCTGGAGATCGTCGGCGTCGGCTACCGGGTGCAGGCCAAGGGCAGCGACCTGGAGTTCGCACTCGGGTTCAGCCACCCCGTGCCCGTCATCCCGCCGGAGGGCATCACCTTCCGGGTCGAGACCCCCACCAGGTTTGTCGTGGAAGGTATCGACAAGCAGATGGTGGGCGAGGTGGCCGCGCAAATCCGCAAGCTCCGCAAGCCGGACCCGTATAAGGGCAAGGGCGTGCGGTATCAGGGTGAGCAGATCCGCCGCAAGGTCGGGAAGGCTGGTAAGTAAGTCATGGCTGGCACCAAGACCAGGTCGCACGCACGCGCCACCGGACGGGTGCGTCCTCATACGCACGCGACGGCGGCCGGGCGCGTACGCCGCCACCTGCGGGTCCGCAAGCGGGTCGCCGGCAGCGCGAGCCGTCCCCGGCTCGTCGTCAACCGGTCGGCGCGGCACATGTTCGCGCAGATCGTCGACGACAGCGTGGGCCGCACGCTGGCCGCCGCGTCCACCCTGGACCCGGCGATCCGCGCGGCCGAGGGCGACAAGACAGCCAAGGCGCGTCAGGTCGGTGAACTGCTCGCGCGGCGCGCGGCAGAGGCCGGTATCGAGGCCGTGGTGTTCGACCGTGGCGGGTACCGCTACCACGGCCGCGTCGCGGCGCTCGCGGACGGCGCCAGGGAAGGCGGACTAAAGCTGTGAACACGGCACTTGTGCAGTCCGCTGAGCGTTATTCAGAGATGAGGAAGGGCTAATGCCAGGAGCACCGCGACGCGGTAGTGGCGGCGGCGAGCGGCGCGAGCGCCGCGAGGACCGGCGCGGCGGCGCGGCCGATAAGCAAGCCGCCTACCTTGAGCACGTGGTCACGATCAATCGCGTGGCCAAGGTCGTCAAGGGCGGCCGCCGCTTCAGCTTCACCGCCCTGGTGGTGGTGGGCGACGGCAACGGGATGGTAGGCGTCGGCTACGGCAAGGCCAAGGAGGTGCCGGCCGCCATCGCCAAGGGCGTGGAAGAGGCGAAGAAGCACTTCTTCCGGGTGCCCCGGATCGGCAATACGATCCCGCACACCGTGCAGGGTGAGGAAGCGGCGGGCGTGGTGCTGCTCAAGCCGGCCAGCCCGGGAACCGGCGTCATCGCCGGCGGCCCGGTGCGCGCCGTGCTGGAGTGCGCGGGCATCCACGACGTGCTGTCCCGCTCGCTCGGCTCGTCCAACCCGATCAACGTGGTGCACGCGACGGTGGCCGCGCTGAAGAGCCTGAACCGGCCCGAGGAGATCGCGGCCAAGCGCGGCCTGCCGATCGAGGACGTTGCCCCTGCGGCCATGCTGCGGGCGCGCGCGGCCGCGACCGGGGCCTAGGGGAGCAGACAGATGGCACAGCTGAAGGTGACACAGATCAAGTCGAAGATCGGCGGGAACAGCGCGCAGCGGAACTCGCTGCGCTCGCTCGGGCTGCGCCGGATCGGCCAGGTGGTGGTCAAGCCGGATCGGCCTGAGTTCCGCGGCATGATCAAGACCGTGCGCCACCTGGTGACGGTGGAGGAAGTGGCCGGAGATGAGCACTGACATGCCGGAGACGAACACAGGCGCACAAGGCGCGTCGGGGCGCGGGCTCAAGCTGCACCATCTGCGGCCGGCGCCAGGAGCGCACAAGGCCAAGACCCGGGTCGGCCGCGGTGAGGCGTCCAAGGGCAAGACCGCGGGGCGCGGCACCAAGGGCACCAAGGCGCGCAACACGGTCCGCCTCGGCTTCGAGGGCGGCCAGATGCCGCTGAACCGGCGCGTGCCGAAGCTGAAGGGCTTCTCGAACACGGGCTTCGGCACCACCTACCAGGCGGTCAACACCGGGCTGCTGGCCGCGTTGTTCCCCGAGGGCGGCGACGTGACGCCGGAGAACCTGGTCGCCAAGGGCGCGGCGCGCAAGGGTGAGCTGATCAAGGTGCTCGGCACCGGCGAACTCGACGTGGCACTGCGGGTGACCGCGCACGCGTTCTCGGCGACGGCCGCGGCGAAGATCGAGCGGGCTGGCGGTACGGTCACCGAGCTTTCCTGACCACCACCGAGCTCTCCTAACCAGAGGAGACAACGCATGGCGTGCCGGGTAAGATACGTGGACTGCCCGATCAACCGAACCGAGGACTGCGCATGCTGACGGCCTTCGTGCGGGCGTTCCAGACGCCGGATCTTCGCAAGAAGATGCTGATCACGCTGGGCCTCATCGCCTTGTTCCGGTTCGGCGCCTCGCTGCCCACGCCGGGCATCGACGAGAAGAACGTGGCTTTCTGCTCGAACGCGGCCACCGCGGCGGGCAGTTCCACGGCGGGCGTCCTGGCCATCGTCAACCTGCTCAGCGGCCAGGCGCTGCTGCGCTTGTCGGTGTTCGCGCTCGGCATCATGCCGTACATCACCGCCAGCATCATCCTGCAGCTGCTCACGGTCGTGATCCCGCGGCTCGAGACGCTGAAGCAGGAGGGGCAGGCCGGGCAGTCCAAGATCACCCAGTACACCCGGTACCTGACCGTGGGCCTGGCCGTGCTCCAGTCCACCGGTTACGTGGAGCTGGCCAGGTCGGGCACGCTGTTCGGCGGATGCGGGGCGTCGGGCAGCGCCAATCCGCTCATCCCGAACGGCTCGACCTTCACCATCGCCACGATGGTGATCACCATGGTGGCCGGCACCACGGTCATCATGTGGATGGGCGAGCTGATCACCGACCGGGGCGTCGGCAACGGCATGTCGGTGCTGATCTTCACCACGGTGATCTCCGTCATCCCGGGTGAGATCCTGGCCATCTACCGGGACAAGAATGCGTTCTACGCCGCCGTCGCCGTCGTCGTCGTGATCGCCATCGTCGCGTTCATCGTCTTCATGGAACAGGCGCAGCGCCGCATCCCTGTGCAGTACGCCAAGCGGATGGTGGGCCGCCGGATGTACGGCGGCACCTCGACCTATATCCCGATGAAGGTCAACCAGGCAGGCGTCATCCCGGTCATCTTCGCCTCGTCGCTGCTGTACATCCCGACCCTGGCCGCCCAGCTGTTCGGCAACCAGAACAAACCCCAGGGCTGGGTGAGCTGGGTGGACCGCTACCTCGTGACGAGCAGCTCGGCCCTGTACATGCTCTCGTTCTTCCTGCTCATCGTCGGGTTTACCTACTTCTACGTGTCGATCACCTTCAACCCGACTGAGGTGGCCGACAACATGAAGAAGTACGGCGGGTTCATCCCGGGCATCCGGCCGGGACGGCCGACCGCCGAGTACCTCCAGTACGTGCTCAGCAGGCTCACCGCGCCGGGTTCGGTCTACCTCGGGATCATCGCGCTGTTCCCGTTGGTGGCGCTCAGCGCCATCCACGTCGCCAACCAGTTCCCGTTCAGCGGGGTCAGCCTGCTGATCATGGTTGGCGTCGGGCTGGACACGGTGAAGCAGATCGAGAGCCAGCTGCAGCAGCGCAACTATGAGGGTTTCTTGCGATAGTGCG
>JBKQQQ010000618.1:0-2767 GCA_052144275.1 Streptosporangiaceae bacterium | reverse complement strand
GCCGAGGGCAAGGTGTTCTGCGCCGGCGTGGACGTGCACGAGTTCCAGGGTCTCGGCCCGTCCCGGGGCGCCGCCCTGATGGCCCGCTTCCTGGCGATAGTGCAGACGCTGGAGCGGCTGCCGGTGCCCACGATCGCGGTGGTGCATGCCCTGAACCTGACCATCGGGTTCGAGCTATGCCTGGGCTGCGACCTAATGTGGGCCGCCGAGGACGCCTCGTTCGGCCTGGTCGAGGCGACCGTCGGCCTAACCCCGGGCGGCGGCGGGACCCAGCGCCTGGTCGCCCGGGCCGGCGTGGCCCGGGCCGCGGAGCTGGTGATGACCGGTGACATCTACCCGGCCGCCGATATGCATCAGTGGGGCGTGGTGAACCGGATCCTGCCCCCGGCGGCCCTGCTCGAGCGGGCCCGTTCGTTCGCGGCCAGGCTCGCCGCGGGACCGACCGCGGCCACCGCCGTCGGCAAGCGCCTGCTGCAGGCCGCGCGCGATCACGGCGTAGCCGCCGCCGACGCCATCACCCCCCGGGAGACCGGCCAGATCTTCGCCACCCGCGACCTCCCCGCCGGCCTCACCTCCCTGCTCGAGCAAGGCCCCCGCCAGGCCACCTTCGAGGGCCGCTAAGCGCTCGCGCAATAATTAATTCCCTTCATTCGGGCGTGTCGTTTCGCCGGGCGGTTCTGCTGGGATGGTGTAGTTCCAGTTGCCGTGAAACTCGTGGCGCTGGAGGTGCCGGGCCTCGAATGCCCTCATGTCCTTGTCCGGGATCCTGATGCCCTTGGGGTAGATGCTGGTGTCCAGGACGGCGGTGACCGTCAGGCCGGTTCTGGTGGTGACCGCGCTGATCGTCTCGATGATGACCTCGTGGGAGACCAGCGGGCGTCCCCGCCAGTTCATGGTGATCGCGGAGAACAGCCGGTGCTCTATTTTGTTCCACTTGCTGGTTCCCGGTGGCAGGTGCAGCACGGTGATGTCCAGGCCGGCCTCGGCGGCGAACGCGGCCAGCTCGGTCTTCCACAGCCGCAGCCGGGAGCCGTTGGACCCGCCGGAGTCGGCGGTGATCAGCAGGCGCCGGGCGTGCGGGTAGGCCGCCTGGCCGGGTCCGTTCCACCAGGAGCGGATCGAGGCGACGGCGAACGCGCCGGTGTCGTGATCGGTGCCGACGTTGACCCAGCCGGTGTTCGCGGTCAGGTCGTAGATCCCGTACGGGGTGACCTTGCCCAGCTCCTCGTCGGGGAAGTCGTGGACGCTGACCCGCTCGGGCTGCCCGGCCGGCGTCCATTCCGCGCCGCCGTTCTTGAAGTTCCCGACGTTCTCCTTCTTCTTGGCGTCCACGCTGATCACCGGGCTGCCGTCGTCCTGGAACGCGGTGACCTGGGCATTGATGTACCGGAACTGGGCGTCACGGTCGGGGTGCTGCTTCCCCTCCACCGTCTTGGCGTTGCCCTGCAGGCTGTACCCGGCCCCGGCCAGCAGGCTGGCCACGGTGCGCGCCGTCACCGCATGACCCTGCCCGGCCAGCTCGCCGGCCAGATTGGCGGTCGACTTCGTCGTCCAGCGCAGCGGTGACATGGGGTCGCCCCGGGTCGCCGGATCGACCAGCGCTTCCAGCGCAGGCAGCACCCCGCCGTCGAGGTCGGTCACCGAGGGCCTCCCGCCGCCCGGGCCGCGCACCCTCCCGTCCGGCTCCAGGCCGGCCTCGACCTCGTCACGACCCCGGCGCACGGTCTTGACATCGGCTCCCGTCGCCCGCGCCACCAGCCCGACACCGGCCCGGCCCAGCGCCTGCGCCTCCACCCCCAGCCACAATCGTCGCTGACGCTCATCCAGGTACGGCCGGATCTTGACATACCGGGCGGCTATCTCCGCGTCAGTCAGCATCCATCCGACATACCACAAACGACCAGGGGATTATTCGGACAACGCCCTGTAGTTTCTGCGCGAGCACTAAGCAAAGCCAGGCGGGGCTGACCAGGCTGCCGAGCCCGCGGAACGCCGGTGTATCAGGCGGCACGCGATCTCCTCCGGCTAGTTGAGCGGGGGACGTCAGGCCGCTCGCGGGAGTGTTGTCCGCTCGCATGCGGCGATCGCCAGATGCGTTCCCGGTGCCGCTGCCGCCGGGCACCGTGTTCCGGGCGGCAGGTCACTACCGGGCGGCCGGCGGCGTGAGCGTTGCCCACACGGGGGCGGAAAAAGGGGGAATCTTTATGCGTTCAGTTATCGTCGGCGCGGGGCCGACCGGGCTGTACACCGCGATCGCGCTGGCGCGGCGCGGCCACCAGGCCACGGTGATCGATCGCGATCCCGGGCCGGCCCACGGCCAGTGGCGGGACCGCAAGGGCGTGATGCAGTTCCATCACCCGCACCATTTCCGTCAGCAGGTCGCCGATGCGCTGCTGGCTGAGATGCCCCAGGTCTGGCACGGCCTGCTGGCGGCCGGGGCCGTGCCTGCCACGCTGCCTGGCCAGCCCGGCGTGCCGGCCGGGCTGCACTGCCGGCGCGTCACCTTCGAGCGGGTCCTGCGATCAGCCGCCCAGGCCGAGCCCGGGGTGAGGCTGCGCACGGGACATGTCGATGAGGTGTCCTGCGAGCGCGGACGCGCCGCCGGGGTCAAGGTGGGCGGCCGTCAGGTCGACGCCGATCTGGTCATCGACGCAGGCGGCCGCGCCGGGCGGCTGACCCGGGCACTGCGGGGACCGGCCGAGGGCGGTGACTGCGGGATCGCCTACGTGTCACGGCAGTACAAGATGCTGCCCGGCGCCGCGGACGG
>JBKQQQ010000617.1:0-2533 GCA_052144275.1 Streptosporangiaceae bacterium | reverse complement strand
GTCCGCCGCCCCAGCGGGCAGCTGATCGCCAACCCGGCCCGCGACCTTCAGCTACAGGCCGGCGACGTGCTGGTCATCTTTGGCGAGGCCAGCGACCTGTATCCCCTCGACCGTGACTAGGCCACGGGCCGCGGTCCGGCGGGGACAGCGGCCGGGGAAAGCAGCATGACTTGACATCCTCCCGGCCCTGAAGGACTCCGTTGGTGAATTCATTTTCCGGGCAGATCTTCATCGTTAGTCTTCCTGGTTGCCTGATCGCTGGCGGAAAGGATGGGGCGAGATGTCGTTGGAACCGCGATCGGATGACGGGGTGCCGGAGCTGACGGCTCGGGTGGTACGGGCGGCGTTCCCCAAGGGGACCTTGGCCATTCGGATCCGGGAAGTACTCGGGCCGTTGTTCGCGGACGAAGACTTCGCTGCGGCCTTCCCTGGACGGGGGCGTCCTGCGGTCTCGCCGGGTGCCCTGGCGCTGGTGTCCGTGCTGCAGTACGCGGAGGGGCTGTCTGACCGGCAGGCCGCCGGCCAGGTGCGGGCCAGGATGGACTGGAAGTTCGTTCTCGGCCTGGAGCTGGATGATCCCGGCTTTGACTTCACTGTCCTGGGGGACTTCCGTTCCCGCCTGATCGGGCATGGGCTGGAAGAACGGGTCCTGGAGGTGATGCTGGCGCGGCTGTCCGGCGCCGGGCTGCTGCGCGCTGGCGGGCGGCAGCGGACCGACTCCACTCACGTGCTGGCCGCGGTGCGCACGCTGAACCGGATGGAATTCGCCGGCGAGACGCTGCGGGCGGCGCTGGAAGCCCTGGCCGCAGCCGCCCCTGGCTGGCTTGCCCCGCTGATCGGCTCCGCGTGGGCGGACCGCTACGGCGCCAGGATCGACGCCTACCGGTTCCCAGGCGCAGTGCCTGCAGGCGCTGGAGCAGGCCCATTCGATGTACACCGCGGCGCGGACCGCGATTCTGGGGGCGTTCACCGCCGGGCAGGGGTACTGCGCGGACGCGGATTACAGTCCGCGGGCGTGGCTGATCAACCGGACCAGGGTCACCAAGGGTGCCGCGGTGGCGTATACCGCGTGGGTCCGGCGGGCCGCCGCGCATCCCGAGGTCGCCGCGGCGCTGGCCGCCGGGGAGATGTCGGAGTCGTTCGCGCGGACCATCTGCGGCTGGACGGACAAGCTCCCGCAAGAGAGCCGGGAGGACGCGGATGAGATCCTGCTGGGCGCCGCGGGGAACGGGATGGGCCTGCGGGATCTGGCCGGGCTGGCCGCCGAGATCTACGCCCGGTCCCTCCCCGAGGACCCCGGCAAAGACCAGGAGCAGGCGTTCGAGGACCGGTCGGTGCGGCTGGAGACGACGTTCGAGGGTGCGGGGGTGCTGCACGGGGACCTGTCGCCGGAGTGCGCGGCGGTGGTGGGCACGGTGCTGGATGCGCTGGCGGCGCCGGCGGGCGCGGAGGACACCCGGACGCAGGCGCAGCGGTTCCACGACGGGCTGCAGGAGGCGATGCGTCCGCTGTGTTTTTGCATCATGATGGACTCATGGACAGCGGACAGACAGACCGGGCGGAAGCCCAGCTCAGGGCAGGCGTCTACGCCCGCCTGAGCGAGACCTACGACGCGGCCGAGTCGGTCCCGACTCAGCTTGAGCGCGGCACCGACCACGCGACCCGGCGCGGCTGGGCCGTGACGGCCACGTTCAAGGATGACGGGTTCTCCGGGTTCAAGGAAATCACCCGGGACGGGTTCGGGGAGCTGATCGCGGCGATCGAGGCCGGCGCGGTGGACGTGGTGATCGTCCGCGACATCGACCGGCTGACCCGCAACCTGACCGACTGGAACGCCTTTGAGAAGGCGTGCGTCCGGCACGGCGTGCGCCTATCGGCCTATACCGGCGGGGACCTGGACCTGTCCACGGCCGAGGGTGCCTATTACGGCGGGATGGAGACCCTGCGGGCGCGGCGGGAAAGCGCGGTCAAGAGCGCGCGGGTCCGCGAAGCCCAGGACCGCGAGGCGCGCAAGGGCCGGCGTCTGAGCGGCGGGCAGCGGTGGTTCGGGTATACCCGCATCTACGCCAATCCGGACGAGCCGAATCCGAAGAAGCGGCACATTCTGCGGGAGGAAATCAACCCGGTCGAGGCGGATGCGATCCGGGATGCGGCCATGCGGGTACTGGAGCACGGGGAATCGGTCGGGTCGATCGTGCGGGACTGGACCGCGCGGGGCATCAAGCCGGTAGCGGCGAAGCAGTGGTGGCCGACGTCGATTGTCGGCACGCTGACCTCGGCGCGGCTGGCGGGCCTGCTGGAATGGCAGGGTAAGAAGTACCCGGCTACGCAGTGGCCGGCGATCATCGACGTGGACACTCATGAGCGGCTGGTCAAGCTGTTCGCGGACCCGGCACGCCGTAAGCATGTCGTGCGTGCCCCGGCGCATCTGCTGTCCGGCATCGCGACCTGCCCGAAGTGCGGCCGGGGGCTGCATTACCGGCGGTACGCGCAGCGCCGCGCGGACTCCTATGCGTGCGTGGCCGGGCCGAAG
>JBKQQQ010000616.1:0-5085 GCA_052144275.1 Streptosporangiaceae bacterium | reverse complement strand
CAGCCTCGCAATGGCGGCCGGCTCCGTTGTGCGGGCGCACATGCGACCGTGGCTGGCGTCGGAGTAAAGCCGCTATATCACCTGATCTGCATCGCTGTCCCCCCGGCGAGAAGGTGACGCCCAGCGCGCGCCGACTCGGCGATTAGCGCTTCTGCGGGGCTCAGGCGGCGTCCGTCAGTCGATTTCGCGGCAGAGACAGAACGGGTGGCCGTCTGGATCGAACATGACCCGCACGTTCGCCTGGGGCTGGATCTCCGCCAGCTCGGCGCCGAGGCTCTCGGCGTCGGCGACGGCCGCATCGAGATCGTCGACCTGAACGTCGAGGTGCATCATCGTCCGCTGGTGGCCCGTGACGGGCGGCCAGACCGGCCGCACGTAGTCCTCGGCGAGCTGGAGGACCATGAACACCGATTCCTGGGGAGGCTTCAGAACCGACGTGCCCGGCTCCTGATGGACGACTGGCCAGTCCAGGAGCCTTGAGTAGAAGGCGGCAAGCGCCGCCGGGTCCGGAGACTCCATGGCCGTGCCCCACCACATGTGCCCCAACCGGCCGCGCACGCGACGATCATAGCGTTTCATCGCAAACGGTCGACCGTCCGCCCGACGACTCGCCGATGCGCTCCTAATCGGCGATCCGGCGTAAAGCGCAACCATCGGCTCGTCACGGACGGTAGTTTGCGCTATTCGCGGCCCGGGCGAGCGATATCCGCCGATATGAGCGGTGACCTGGTCGTCAGCATGGCGATCTGTGCCGTGCCCGAACTGGGTCATCTGCGTGCGGCTACGGACTTGGTGTGATCGACCGTTTGAGGCTCGGTCATGCTGATCCCATCGCGTTGGCTGCCGGTCATTGATGTGCGGCTGTCTGGCGATGACGCGCAACGTTAAGCGGGCTGGCGAGGGGCACAGCTTCCCCCGTAGCCGGAATTTCCGGCTCTCGCCGGATGGCGTGACGGGGAAGGCGCAACAAACCCGGGTGCGGAGCGCGAGAGGGCGTCCGGCGATGGTAGCGGTGCACGTGAGTGGCTGTTTAGGTGTCGGTCAGTTACTGTGACCTGGCTGGGCCGGGCCGTATGTCATCGGGCTTGGCTATCAGCGTGGCGAGGCGGCGGATGATCTTGGCGGCGGCGTCCGCGGTCCTGGATGCCTGGTGGCCTTGCCGGGGTCGTGGCTGCCGCTGGCTGGCGGCTGCCAGCATCTGGCGGTGGTGCTCGCGGGCGAGCTGGCTGGCGAGGTAAGGGTGTGTGGACATGGCTTTCTCCCGCCTGTCCGGCTGGCCGGCTGGTCCGGCCCTCACCCGATAGGCTCGCCCGGCGGGCCGTGCGCGGGGCAGATGCCGGATTACCCCTTTTCGCCCGTCCGGGCGTTGTGGGTACAACTACCGACGCGCCGCCGGCGGCCTGGCAGAACCCGGGGGCCGTTAGAGGAGTCCGGCCTGCAGGGCCAGGCGGGTCAGGTCGGCGCGGCGCCGGCAGTCGGTCTTGTCCCGGATCCGGTCCAGATGGGTGCGGACGGTGCGCACGCTGATGTACAGATCGGCGGCGATCTGGGCGTCGGTGCGGCCCTGGGCGACCTGGGTGACCAGTTCCCGCTCCCGGGCGCTGAGCTTCCCTAGTCGCGGCGCGGCTGGCGGCTGCGGGCCGGGGCTGGTGAGCAGGAGGGCGTACTCGGCCGCGGTGGCCATGCTCATCGCGGCGCCGCGTTCCCCGGCGGCGCGCGCCCGGGCGGGCCCGAGCACCCGCGGGGCCTGGCGCAGCAATTCACGCCGGCGCTCATCTGCGGGCCAAGGCCCGCCGACCCCCTCGCCGAACAGGGCGGCCATCGCGGCCCACACCGTGATGGCCTCGGCGGGGCGCCCGGTCGCGGCGCACAGGTGCCCGCAGCGGTCCAGGCCGTTGCCTAGCTCGAGCCAGCCGCCGGTACGCGTGGCGAGCTGGAGCGCTTCCCGCAGGTGCGCCGTGGCGTCCTCGATGCGGCCTGCCTCCAGGTCCAAGGTCACCATCATGGGCAGCAGGCCCGCCAGGTTGAACAGGTCACCCGCATCCTGGGACCGGGCCAGCCCCGCCGTGCATACTTGCTCGGCGGCGGCCAGGTCTCCGGCCCCGATCAGCACGATCGTCAGCAGGTAGCTGCACCACCGGGCCATCGAGCCGGGGACCCCGGCCGTGATCTGCGCGGCCTGCCGGGCCAGCCGCACGGCACTGTCGTGGTCGCCGGCGCTGCTAGCGGCGACACTGAGGTCCCCCAGGGCCACTAGCTCCCCGGGCGGGTACCCGAGCTCGCGGGCCACGGCCAGCGCGCGGCGGCCCTCTTCGGCCGCTTCGGCGGTCTGGCCCATGTTCAGCAATGCCGCCGACCGGGTGATCAGGGCGTCGGCCAGCGCCTGGGACGGCCCGCGGTCCGCGACAGCATCGCGCAGTGCCGTAGAGTGATCCAGCGTCCCGGCCAGATCATCGGAGATCAGCGCCGCCCGGCCGAGCCAGAACTGCGCGGCGCACCACCCGTCGCTGCCCGGCTCGGCACGGCCGGCCGCCTCGCGCAGCAGCGAGTACTGGCCCGATAGCCGGGCCCGCAGGAGCCACCACCAGCCCAGCGCGTCCGCCAGCCGCAGCGCCACGGCCGCATCGTGCTCCATGTCCCAGGCCAGCACCTGCCGCATCGTGGCGTCCTCGGCATCTAGCCAGCGGGCCGCGGCCAGCTCCCCCTCGGAGCTCTGCAGCCCCGCCGCGGCCTCCTCGGCCACCCCTAGCGCGTACCCGGCCAGCGCGATGGCGGCCCCGTCCTGCTCGCCGGCCCCGGCCAGCAGCCTGGCCCCGTAAGCGCGCAGGGTCTCCAGCATCCCGTACCGGAACCGGCCATCGGGTCCGGCCCGCGGCGGGACCAGCAGCGAGCAGTCCACCAGCCGCAGCACCGCCGGCCCCGCGCCCTGCCCCGCGACCGCCTCGGCGCCCTCCAGCGTGAACGGCCCCCGGAACACCGACACCGCCCGGAACACCCGCCGCTCCTGCTCATCAAGCAGCTGGTAACTCCACTCCACCGTGGCCGCCAGCGACCGGTGCCGGCCCGCCGCCAGCCGGTCCCCGGTCATCAGCAGCTCGAACCGGTCAGCGAGGCGGTCCAGCAGCTGCGCCACGCCGAGCGCCTCCACCCGAGCCGCCGCCAGCTCAATCGCCAGCGGCATCCCGTCCAGGCGCGTCACCAGCCGTGCTACCGCAGGCGTGGTCTGGTCATCCAGCGTGAAGTGCGCATCAGCGCTGCAGGCCCGGTCGATGAACAGTGTCACTGCCTCCGACCCGCCTGGCCCGCTTGTCGCCTCGGGGCCGGCAGGGTCAGCGGTCCCAGCCGGTACCGCACCTCGCCGGCCACCTGCAGCGGCTCCCGGCTGGTCGCCAGCACCCGCACGTCATCGCAGGCAGCCAGCAGCCCCGCGCACAGCTCTGCCGCCGCGTCGACCACGTGCTCGCAGTTGTCCAGGACCAGCAGCAGCAGCTGCCGGGCCAGCACCCGCGCCACGGCCTCGGCCGCCGCAACACCTGGCTGGTCCCGCACCCCCAGCGCAGCCGCAACGACCGCCATGACGCGCGCCGGGTCTTGCACGGGCGCCAGTTCTACCAGCCATACCCCGTCCGCGAACCGGCCCGCCACCCGGCGGGCTACCTCACCAGCGAGCCGGGTCTTGCCCGTGCCGCCGGGCCCGGTCACCGTCACCAGCCGGTGCCGCTCCAGCAGGTCCGCGACGTCGCGCGCCGGGCCGACCCGGCCGATGAAGCTCGTCAGCGCGGCCGGGAAGCCATGCACGCCACCTGTGATGGTGACCGGAGTCTGCCCCACGCCCGTACCATAACCGCAGGCTTCAGCTGCCGTACAGGCCAGCTGCACCAGACCGCAGCGGTGCCGCATAAGGGTACGACGCCCGCGACCCGGCCGGGGCCACGGACCCGCCCTCGCCCGTGCCACGGCAGCGGCTGTGAGTGATGACCCATCCGGACGCCCGGCCAGCCCGAGCATGAGCATGCCAGGCGCTCGGGCCAGGCCGTGCCCGGACCCACAGGCAGCCAGATGCTCGTTGCGCCTGTCGAAGGCGCATGCCGGCAGATTGGCTCCGCCAGAAGAGCGGAGGCACGTGCAGTGCCGCGATCATCTGGCCGCCGCGGCCAGTGCCGAACCGCCGACGTCCAAGCCAGACGCCGGCACAAGCGAATGATCTGCGCGCGGACGCGGGCGGAAAGGCCACCGTAATCAGGCGTCCCGAATCGGCAGGGAGGATCGAAGATCAGATCACTACCCTTCGGCCGTATAACGCCAGATACACGGGTGATCATCGCTCAATTTTTCGGAGAAGATATGCGGAGATGATCACCCGTGTATCACTCGTTCGGCGTGGAATTACCTCGGGCGGACAGGACGCTCCGGTGACGCTAGGTTACTCGGAAGGTCTCATCAGTCTCCGGAAGCTGCGGCACGTCGTGCTCCATGTCGGATCGGCTGGACGGGTCAGGGGCTTCTGCGAGCCCCACAGAAACCCCACAACTCCGCGACACGGCGGCCGATCCCCACAGGAATCCCACGGACGAAACGGCACACTCCGGTACACTTGTTATGCGTGTTAAAGGTACGGAGAACAGCCGGTCAGCAGCGTCGATGCGTGTGAGCTGGGCTGTTGGAGCTTTTACCGGGTAAATGCTGTCAGGATGATAGAGCTCCTGAAAAGCGGAAGGTCGACAGTCAGTCTTTTCATCCTCCGATTTCGCGGGTTTCAAGGATTCAGGAGTGTCAAGCCTCAAGCGGAGCCCATGTGGAAAGCATCAAGCGGGACAGCGCACAGGTGCGGGCACGGCTGCCTAAGCCCAGTTGATCGTTGACGGATCGTCTTCAGGTGATGCCTGACGGTTTCCAGGGTCTGGCGCCGGGCTGATCGCCCGGCTTGCTGGCTTGGCTCGTGGCCGGGTTAGCCAGCGTGCGGGAGAGTATCGCGTCCGCCACTTGGCCGAGGGGCTGCCTGGCGTCGACGGGGATCGCGCCGGATGCGCGCAGGCGGGCCTGATATCCGGGCAGGAAGCGGCGTAGGTACTCGCGGGTGTCCCC
>JBKQQQ010000615.1:0-3905 GCA_052144275.1 Streptosporangiaceae bacterium | reverse complement strand
GGGCCTTGGCTTCCCTGGCGGCCCAGCGCAGCGCGTCACCGCTGCCGGGCGACCCGTCATAGCCGGCCACGATTCCGTAAGTCATCTCGGTCATGACGACCTCCTTGCCCGACCGGACCCGGCCCCGAAAGGCCGCGTCCTTACCGGCAAATCTGCTCGCGACCCGACCGCGGCAACAGAGCAAAAGGTCCCGGCCGGGTCCCGGGCGCCGGTACCCGGGGTGGTCATGCCGCCGTCACCAGGGAGACCTACGGCCCAAGGACAGGACCAACGACTCTGCCCGGTCCGGCCCGGACACGGCAGGCTAGAACGGCCTGGCCCGCAGGAGGTGAGCGTGATGCGCAGCCATGACAATCGCACGCCGGGTGGCCGGCTGGCCCGGTGGCTCGGCTTCGACGGCAATCCGCTGCGCCGGGGAACGGACCGGATCGAGGCGGCCCTGCGGATGGTCATGATGATCATGCTCGCGGCGGCGGTACCCGCCGCCGCGGTCCTGGCCGGCCAGCAGGCCGACCACGTGGCCCTCAACCGGGCGCACGCCCAGCAGGCAGCGGATCACCTGGTCAACGCGGTCCTGCTGGAGCAGGCCCCGGCGACCGGGACCCCGGACCCGTACACCTCCGTGCAGACCACATGGGTGCTGGCCCGCTGGCGGCCCCCGGGCCTGCCGCCCCGGACCGGCGAAGTCCTCGCCCCGGTGGGAGCCCCTAAGGGAAGCACCGTGCGGACGTGGATCAACCCCTCGGGCGCGGTCACCGATCCCCCGCTCGGTCACCGCGACATCGTCGGCGACGTGTGCATCGCCGTCGTCGCGACCTGCCTCGTCTCGTGGCTGGTGCTGCTGGCCTCGGGCGCGCTCGCGCGCCGACTGCTCGACCGCAGGCGGCTGAACGCCTGGGATGCCGAGTGGCGGGCGAGCGGGCCGCTCTGGAGCGGCCGCGCCCGCTGAGCCGCATCACGGGCCTCAGAAGTAGGGGCCTGGCCTGCTGGGGACGGGGGGAACCGGGTAGACGAGCCGGTCGCGCACGGCCACGACGCCCTGGACGTGGCGGGCCCGCCGGACGATGTCATGGCCGATGGGGACGGTCTCTGGGGTGCCCTCCAAGGTCACCACGCCGTCCTTCACCAGGACCGAGTACCAGGTCGGCTCCGAGCGGCCGGGGATCACGTCGGTCATGATCTGTGCGCGGATCTCGGAATCCGTTCGGTCAAAGACGGCCAGGATGTCGGTCCTGCTGACGATCCCGACCAGGTGGCCGCCCTCGTCGACCACGGGAAGGCGCTTGACCTTGCGGCTGTACATCAGCCGCGCGGCGCGCTCCACCGTGTCGTCCGGAGTCACCGTCACCGCGGGGGTCGTCATCAGGTCGGCCGCCGTGACGCCCTCCGCCTTCGCCTGATCCGTGCGGTGCATGAGGCCGGTGAGCGTTCCCCGCACGCCGTGCCGGTCATCCAGGGCCTCCTTGGGCAGCAGGTCCGCCTCGGAAACGACGCCGATGACCGTCCCGTCCGCGTCGAGCACGGGGAACGCGCTCACCCGGAACTCGCGGAGCCCGGCGGCTATCTCCTTGAACGACGAGGTCGTGCTTACCGAAACCGGATGTGTGGACATGACGTCCTTGACGACGGCAGTCATCGTTATCTCCTCGTCCGCGGACAATGAGCCGGGCGCCATCGGCCCGGTCTCCTCCACTTCCGAGTCTCGTCCCGGGCGGGCCGGGGCGGCAGGGCCGTTGGTCCGGCTCAGGCAGGCTGGAGGTCACCGGCCCGGCCCGCCGGGGACCTTGGTCCCGTGGTCGTGACGAAGGTCGCGCCGGACTGTGCCGTCTGGCCCTGCCCTTCCCTGATCTGGCCGTTATGCGATTGAGGTGCAAGTACCCGCATCCAGAAAGGAAGGCAGACGAGATGAGCACGCTGCTGCGCAGGGACCCGAGGACCATGTTCCCGGACCTGGTTGAGTGGTTCGAGGAGCCCTTCATGACACTGCGCCCCTACCTGGCCCAGCCGATCAGGGTCGAGGACTACCTCGAAGATGACCGCTACATCGTCCGGGCGGAACTGGCCGGGATCGACCCGGCGAAGGATGTCGAAGTGACGGTCGGCGCCGGCTACCTGACGATCCACGCCGAGCGGCACGACAAGACCGAGGGCAAGCACCGGTCGGAGTTCCGGTACGGCGCGTTCACCCGGAGCCTGCCGCTGCCGCCCAACGTCAACGCGGACGACGTCCAGGCGACCTACCACGATGGCATCCTCACGGTCTCCGTCGCCCTGCACACCGAGAAGAAGGAGCCCGTCAGGAAGATCGAGGTCAAGACGACGCCCAAGTAGGTCTCTCGCGGCGAAACGAGCGATATGACCGTGGCCGCGCCCGCCGGGCCGCGGCCACCGGAACCCCCCGTTGGAACCAATGAATGTGACATTCTACCGATTCTTTCGGATAGAATGTCACATTCATGGAATTCTAAAACGGATTCTGGGCGGTCAGCGGGGACGGCGGCGCCGGATGCGACGGGACAGCCAGGTAGAGCGAGAGCATGGCCGGCTCCACCGCATTGCCGGGCGCCGAGCTTCTCGACCTCCGCGCGGGTGATCATGACGCGCGTCCCTATCCAGCGCGCTGGGCTGGGTGATGGGTGACCTCGGTCCCGGATGCCGGGAAGAACACGGTCTCGTGCCCGTCACGCCAGCGGACCACGTACGGCGGCGCGCCGTCGGCCCCGTCGACCCTCAGTATCTCGCCGTGACGGTCTTCGTCACCCTGGTGGCGGCCCTTGACCGTCAGTTCGTCTCCCACTTCTGCTCGCATCGCTGACCTCCTCATGAGTGTCGTGGCCGTTAGCCTCAGCTACGGCGGGCGCCTGCGCTAGGGCCGAAGGGCCCGGCGGCCCTTCCGTCACCGCGAGCCAAACGTCCCGGCCACTAGCCGTTGCCGAGCGGCGAAATCCACCCAAACCGGGACCTTGGTCCCTGGCTGGCCGTCGATGTCTGTCATGCAATGAGAGCCGTCGCACACGCGAAAGGCCTGCGCCATGACCATCGCCGACAAGATTGAAGATCACCAGGCACGTTGCCAGCCCTACATGCTCAGGTTGCGGATGATCGCCCACGACGAGGCCGGGACGGCGCTGACCTGGCAGGCGGTGACCGAGGTCGTCCAGGCCACCGGGGCGATCCTGGCTGAGGCCGAAGCCGCGGGCAGCGACGCGCGAGCCGCGGTCGGCCCGGGGGGCGCGACGTTCCTGAACGTGAGGCTGAGCCGGCTCGCGGCCGCGGCCAACGACGCAATCGCCGCCGCCGGGGACGGGGACTCCGGCCTGTTGCGCCGTCATCTGTACAGGTTCGAGGTGCTGACCTCGGCGATCTGGACGGTGCAGCAGGCCGTGTCCGGCCCGGATCGCGGCCGCCCCCCGGTAGTTCGCGGCCGTCCCGGGTAGATCGCGGCCGCCCCCGGTAGTTCGTAGGGCCCGCGGGAGAAGGCTATTCGGCTGCCGGGCAGAGGTAATGCGTCCCTACCGTGAGTCCTTAGGCGGCTGTTGTCCTGGGAGGTGAGGACTGAGTCGAATCTGAGGAGCTGATGATGCGTCACTTCGAGGTAAGGGACGTCATGACGGCTGACCCTGTGACGGTCACTCCGGCCACGCCCATCAAGGACCTGGCCGGCATCCTGGTCAAGCAGCGGATCGGCGTCCTGCCGGTGCTCACCCCGCACGGGCGGCCCGTCGGCCTCGTCGCCGAGGCGGACCTGCTGAGGAAGGAGCAGCTCCAGCGGGACCCGGACGGCTCGCACTCGATGCACCTGACCTACCGGGCCCGGCGGGCCATCGCCACCGCCGAGACCGCCGGGGAGATCATGACCAGGCACCCGGCGACGGTGCGGGCCGGCGCGACCGTGGCGGAGGCGG
>JBKQQQ010000614.1:0-12004 GCA_052144275.1 Streptosporangiaceae bacterium | reverse complement strand
CCGGCCGACCCGGCGGGTGCTCGCCCGCCGGGCGGAGCTGGCGGACCTGCGCTACACGGACCCGGCGCCCAGCGGGGTCGTCGTCTCGGACGGGGCCTCCGCGGGCTCTTCGCTCGGCCCTTTCCGGGCCTTCGGCAGCGGGCAATAGACTGTGCCGAGGAAATATCCGTAAATCCAGTGCCATAGGAAGATGCCGAATGTCACCTTCCACCCGAGGCTAGTGCTGAGGAAGCCCGCGTGGTGCGGGACGTACACGGCCGGCACCCACCAGGAGGCACTGATGATCGCCAGTACGGTGCCGTACGCTAGCGCCTTGAGCAGATTTCCCAGGAGCGTGTTGCGCAGCGGGACCAGGGGGTGGAAGAGCAGAGCGAACAGCAGGGCGAAAAAGACGCCGTCGGTGAAGTGGGAAAGCAGTCCGGCAAAGTACTGCGCGGCGGGAGAAGCGGTCGGGATGATCAGCATGCCGTTCACGGTGGGCCAGTTGAGCGTCGGCAGTCCAAAGCCGCGGAACCAGATGCCGAAAACGGTCGCGAACTGGGTCGCGACGGCGCCGGCCAGCAATGAGCCGCCGACAGGGTGCACGACGACCCAGGCCCGCCAGCGCGGGAGAGAGTCGTCGGTTGGGATACGGGCGACCAGCGCGGATGTGTGTCTGGCGCTGGAGCTTGCGATACTCATCTGAACCTCCTCGTTTCACCTGAATAGAAAAAGCATGATTCCTCGAATAAATCATGTCGATGGGGCGTGAAGCCCTCGGCCGTTCGGGAGAAAAGGGCATCAGCCGCTTGCGCGTAGACGGCGGGCGGCCTCGGCGGCGGACATCTTGCTAATCGCCAGGTAGCGCGGGACGCGGCGCAGGCCGCAGTCGGTGGAGATCTCCAGCCGCTCCGGATCTCGGTATTCCAGGCAGGTGCGGATGCGCTCGATAATGTCCTCCGGCGTCTCTGAGTAGTGTATTTTGATGTCGATCATCCCGGCGGAGAGAATCCGCTCTCGGTCCCATTTGCCGACCAGGTCGATTTCCGCCATCTCGCGGGCGCCGAATTCCAGGCTGAACACGTGCACGTTGGCGTCGAGCAGTGCCGGGGAAAGCCAGCGGTAGGTGCGCTTGGCGTACGGCAGGCCGCGGAACGAGCCGAAGCAGATGTGCACGACGAACGTGCAGCCGCTGATGCCGTCGACGACCTTGTTGACGAGATCGACCAGGTTTTCCGCGGTACGATCCTCGGCTGCGTGCGAGGGGGTCAGCGGCTCCTCGATCTGGATGTAGTCGCAGCCGGCCGCGAGGATGTCCCACCAGCCTGGCCGTGCCCAGCCTCCGGTGGTGGTGACTGGCAGCGTGTCCGGGTACTGGTACGAGCTCATGGGCGGTCGTCGCCTTTCAGCGCGGTGAGTAGCTCGGTGTGGATCCGGCCGTTGCTCGCTACGACGTCGGCCCGGTCGGCGGTCCGGTGCGGCTGGCCGTCGAACCTGGTGAGCGTGCCGCCGGCTTCTTCGAGGATCAGCTGACCCGCGGTGATGTCCCATGGATCCATGGCGTGCTCGCAGTAGGCCTCGAGTCGGCCGGCCGCGATGGCGCACAGGGCAAGGGCGGGCGACCCGAGGGAGCGCACCCCGGCGGCCACGGTCATCAGCCGTTCGACAAGCCGGGCGTAGGCCCTGATCTCTTCGGGGTCGACGGACTGGGCCTGGGCGACGACCAGTGCCCGGTCCAGCCGTTCGACCTGGGAGACGCGCAGTGGCTCGCCGTTGCGGGTCGCGCCGCCGTGCCTGGTCGCGGCGAACATCTCGTCGTGGTACGGGTCGTAGACGACCCCGACTGTCGTTTCTCCACTGGTTCGCTGGGCGATCGACACGCAGAAGTAGGGGAGGCCGTGGACGTAATTGGTGGTGCCGTCGAGCGGGTCGACGTACCAGACGTGTTCGGCCCCCGGGTCACCGGCCGTGCCTTCCTCGCCCACGATCGCGTGGCCGGGGAAGGCACCGGTGATGACTTCGGTGATGACGTGCTGAGACTGCTTGTCCGCGACCGTGACGAGGTTCGCGCGGGCGTCCTTGTAGGAGATGCCGAGGTCGACTCCCATCGTCTCCCTCAGGACCTCGGCGGCCGCCCGGGCAGCTTTCACCGCGACCTCTAGCTCGCTCATCACGCACCGGGAACCTTGAAGACGTTACGCAGCGCGTACTGGACCGGGTCGAACGACGGCTGGGCGGTCGGCGCTGGCACGAACGGCTGGGTGCCGAAAGCCTGCGTATAACCGGGATACAGCTCACCACGGATGAAATCGTCTACCGAGATGACCTTCGGCTTTTCCTGCGCAGCCACGCCAAACCTCACCTCGACCCTGAGGAGAAGCAATTTCCCAAAGTCTCGCCCGGCAATGGACGCTAAGACAACCCTCTCGCAATGTGGCCTCGTAAGTTAATGTGTCCGATCTCAGCAAAACGCGCCATTATTAGTGGCCTCACAACAGTGCACGCGGGCTGGCGCCCTCCAGCCGCCATCGCCTGGACCGCCCACCGCACAAGCTGGCCCTGACGGTACGACGGCCCATACGACTTAGCCGTCGCGGTAGCCCGAGCAAAGCACCGGAACGGCCAGGCAAGCACGCGGGAAAAGGACGGCCCAGAATGTCAGACCCAAACGTAAAGATAGGCCTCACGCAATCGGCCGGACTTGCCGCCCGCTACCGGCAGCACCGCATTGCGCGCCGGGCCGGCGATGAACAAGAGCCGCACTCGCTGGCACCGCTTGAACCCGGCCGCAGCCCTTTCAGGTTATGCAGCCGGGACCTAACCCCGGCGGCCGGGTCACGCTCCGGCCGGTGCGAGGACGATGTCGAAGCGGACCCGCGACCAGGTACGGTCCCCGAGATCGCGGCCGTCGGGCGTGGGCGTGCCCGCGGGCTGCTGCTCGAAGTCCCTCACCAGGGAGTCCCTGACGCCGAACACCGCGTCGCGGGTCAGCAGTTCGTCGCCGCGTACGAAGATGTGCGTCACCAGGGTGCGCTTTCCGTCCGCGCTTACCATGAAGTGCAGGTGCGAAGCGCGCATGGGGGAGCGGCCGGCGGCCTCGAGGAGCCTGCCCACCGGCCCGTCGTGCGGGATGGGGTAGGGGGTGGGGGTGAGGCCCCAGAGCCGGTATTCGCCCTGGTCGTCGGTGAACAGGTGGGCGCGTGCCGCGGTCCGGTCGCCGGGGTACTGGACGTCGTAGAAGCCGTCCTCGTCGGCCTCCCATACCTCGATCCGCGCCCCGGGAACCGGCTTGCCGTCGGTGTCGGTGACCGTGCCCTCCACCCAGCACGGCTCGCCGGCCGCGCCGGCCCCGATATCCCCGCCGAGCGGGATCCGCGGGGACCCCTCGACGAAGAACGGTCCTACCACGGTGGCCTCCGTGGCGTTGGCGTACGCCTCGTTGTTGATGGTGATCATCTGCATCGACGCGCCCAGTACGTCGGACAGCAAGATGAACTCCTGGCGCTTGTCGTCGGTGATGTCCCCGGCCTCGGTCAGGAACGTGATGGCGTGCCGCCACTCGTCTTCGGTCAGCCGGACTTCACGCAAGAAGGCGTGCAGATGCCGGGTCAGCGCCTGCATCACGTCCCTCAGCCGGGCGTCGCCCGCATGGGCGAACGAGGCGAGGACGCGGTTGACCAGTTCCTGTTCACGGGCTTGCTGCCCGGCCGACACCCCGGCCATCGCTGTACTCCGCTGATCCGCGCTCATCTGCTGGCCTCCTTGTTGGGGCGGGCTCTATCCCTGCTGGCTTGATTTCATTCCGGCTGGCTTGATTTCGGCGGCGCCGAGCCGGAAAGCTCGAGTTCTGTTCGCGCCCGTTCGATGTCACGCTTGTTCTTCAGCAGCACCGGGAGAGTCCGGCTGACGGCGGCCGCATCCAGCGAGGTCACGCCGAGCAGGACAAGGCTACGTGCCCAGTCGACGCTCTCGGAGATGCTCGGTGGCTTGTCCAGATCGAGCGAGCGCAGCGCGTGGATGATCCTGGCCGCCTGCCCGGCCAGCGCCGCGTCGAGGTCGGGCACCCTTAGCTGTATGATCTGGCGTTCCCGGTTGGGGTCGGGGTAGTCAAGGTGCAGGTACAGGCAGCGGCGCCGGAGCGCGTCGGACAGTTCTCTGGTGGCGTTCGAGGTGAGAAACACCAGCGGCGACCGCCGGGCGGTCAGAGTCCCGAGCTCGGGGATCGAGACCTGGAATTCCGAGAGGACCTCGAGCATGAGCGCCTCGGTCTCAACTTCTACCCGGTCGACCTCGTCGATCAGCAGTACCACCGGGTCGGTCGCCCGGATGGCTGCCAGCAGGGGCCGCTCGAGCAGGAAGTCCTGGGTGAAGATGTTCGCCTCCGTCTCGTCCCAGGATTGCTCGTGGCCCGCCTGGATGCGCAGCAGCTGCTTCTTGTAGTTCCACTCGTACAGAGCCTTAGCCTCGTCAATGCCCTCGTAGCACTGCAGCCTCAGCAGCCGTGATCCCGTGACGACGGCGACCGCCTTGGCCAGTTCGGTCTTGCCCACGCCGGCCGGCCCCTCGATGAGCAGCGGCTTGCCTAGCCCGTCGGCCAGCAGGAGGGCGTCCCCGATGAGGTCGTCGGCTAGGTAGCCGGTGTCCCGGAGCCGGTCCTTGATCGGCGCGGAGCCGGCCAGCCGGTCAGTCACGACTGTCCCGCACGTCGACGCCGTGCGCTGGAGAGCCGGCATTACCGGCCGTATCGGTCCTGGTCATGCCGAGCCGCCCGGTGGCCGCCGGGCCGGGCTGCGCGGCGGAAGGTGACGCGGTCACGTCCACACGGTAGCCGACAGGAAACAAGCTGACGCGGGTGCTTGTGGCCAGCAGGCCCCAGATTCCCTCGCGCCAGGGGTTTCCCGGGTGAACGCGATCACCGATTCCCCGGTGCCGGGCACCGGGCGGGCCGGCGGGCGGCTGACGGCGGCCATCAGGCGCCGTACCAGTCCGGGACCCCGCCGTCGACATTGATCCACACCGACTTGGCCTGCGTGTACTCCTGCAAGGCCTCGAAACCCATTTCACGCCCGTATCCGGACATGCCCACGCCGCCGAACGGCGAGCCGGGATTGACCCGCTTGTAGGAGTTGACCCAGACCATCCCCGCCCTGAGGGCCGCCGCGACACGGTGCGCGCGGGACAGGTCGCGGGTCCACAGCCCGCTTCCGAGCCCGTAGTCGGTGCCGTTCGCGATCGCGACCGCCTCGTCTTCGCCGCCGAACGTGGTCACGGTGACGAAGGGGCCGAACACCTCCTCCCGGCACACGCGATCCCCCGGCGCCGCCCGCACGACCGTCGGCCGCAGGTAGAAACCCGCGGCCAGGCCGGGGTCCGCTGGCGGTTCGCCGCCCGCGAGCACCTCTGCCCCCTCATCCACGGCGATCTTCAGGTAGCTCAGCACCCGGTCCCGGTGCGCTGCTGACGTCAGCGGTCCCATCTGCGTCGCCTCATCCAGCGGGTGGCCCAGCCTGATGGCGGACGCGACCGCGAGGAACGAGTCGAGGAACTCGTCGGCGATCTGCTCCTGCAGCAGCAGCCTGGACCCGGCGATGCACGCCTGGCCCTGGTTGTGGAAGATCGCGAACGCCGAGCCCCGCACGGCCGCGGGGATGTCGGCGTCGGCAAAGACGATGTTGGCGCCCTTCCCGCCGAGTTCGAGCTGCAGCTTTTTCAGGTTGCCCGCGCTGGCCTCCACGATCCGCTGGCCCGTCTGGGTGGATCCGGTGAAAGACAGCTTGCCGACGCCAGGATGCCCGGCCAGGCTCGCCCCGGCGAGATGCCCGTAACCAGGCACGATGTTCACGGTCCCGGGCGGGAAGCCGACCTCGGCCACGAGCTCGGCCAGGCGCAGGGTACTGAGCGGGGTGAGCTCGGAGGCCTTGAGCACGGCGGTGTTCCCGGCCGCGAGCGCCGGGCCGAGCTTCCAGCTGGTGAACATCAGGGGGAAGTTCCACGGCACGATCGAGCCCGCGACACCGATCGGCTCGCGCAGCACGTAGTTGAGGAAGCCGGTCTCCACCGGGACCACCGAGCCGAGGTACTTGTCGGCGATCCCGCCGAAGTACCGGTACGCCGCTGCGGTCCGCGGGACGTCGAGCTTGCTGGTATCCCTGATCGGGTGCCCGGTGTCCAGCGACTCGAGCCGGGCCAGCTCAGCCGCGTGCTCCTCGATTGCGTCGGCCAGCGCGAGCAGCAGGCGACCGCGGTCGGCGGCGGAGCGCGCCGACCACGCGGGAAACGCCTGCCGCGCGGCCGCCACCGCCCGGTCAATGTCCTCCGCCCTGGCCTCGGCGACCGCAGCCAGGACCGTCCCGTCAGCGGGATTGATGACCTCGATGGTCCCGCCGGCCAGCCCGTCGACAAACTGGCCGCCGATGTAGAGCCTGGTCTGCACCCTCAGAACTCGACGGGCTGGGTCGGGAACTGGCCGCTGCTGATCAGCTGGGGGATCTTCAGGCTGGCGTTCTCCCAGACCAGCAGCATGGAGCGCTTGGGCGAGTAGCCCTGATGGCGGATGTCGGACGGCATCGCCGCCACGTCGCCGGCCTTCATGATGACCTTGGCGCGCTTGCGGCCGGTGTCACGGTCCTCGACGTCCCAGATGATCTCGTCGGAGAGCTGGACGAACCACTCGGCGCGGTCGTTGCCGTGGATGATCGGGAGGATGTACTCCTCGGTCGTCGGGCAGTACAGCGAGTCACGGCATACGCTGACCACGCTCGGGTTCCAGGTCACCGGCGAGCGTGACAGGTAGGAGAACAGGTTGAACGATCCGACCTCCGCCTCGAACCCCGGCTCGGGGTAGACCTCCGGCTCGTCCTGGGTCACGTCGGCGAACATCCGGTTGACCGGGTGCCCGCTGGCATCGTCACGCAGCGGCTCGTCGCCGGGAAGCGACACCATCCGCTTCGCGGTGACGCGGTGCCGGGTGACGGCCGCGCTGTTGTCCCCGTGCTTGACGCCGAAGGCGGACCCGGTCTCCTGCGGGCTGGCGAACGGGTCGAATCCCTCGTTCGTCCAGTTGTCGAGCATCCTCGCGAACATCTCCCGGATGACCGGGGTGTCAATGTTCTCCACGTGGTCGAGTTCCGCCTTGCGGTAGGCGTCGTTGTACCGGCCGGCGAACAGGTCCACGGTCCCGTAGTGGTTGACCGTCCCGAGCACGCCGTCGAAGTTGACGATGCCGTAGAAGAACTCCCAGGCGACATCGCGCTGCAGCGCGCGCAGGAACGCGTCAACGCTCATCACGTGCCGGCCGGTGGGCCAGGTGATGTACGCGAAGTACTCGTCCCGGCTGAAGCGGAACTCCCCGAGGGAGAACTCGAGATAGCCGAACTCGTTCGGCCCCTGCCCTTGGCTGACTGCCGGAACCTCTGCCGTGGTCATGGCTGATCCCTTCGATACACGCCGGTCACGCGGTCTGGCAGATCTCGGCCCAGCGGTACTGGGTGTCGACGCCTTCGACCGTCTGGATGAGCAGTACGGCCGGCCGGCCCGAGCCGTACCGGTAGGCCCTGCCCCCGGGCAGCAAGGTGAGGTGGCCGCGCCGGGCGACCACCCGGCCCATCGCCGTGCCGGTAACCTCCTCGCCGACGCCAGCCGAGCCGTTGGGGGGCAGGTTCTGCGAGCCGTCCAGCGTCCGCAGCGTGAACTCCACCTCGCCCTCGAGGACGAGCGCGCTCTGGTCGTGCGCGCAGGCGCGCCACCCCGAGACCCCCTCGACCCGGACGACTTCGAGCACGTACTCAAAGTTCTTCCCGACAGCGATCTGCTCGAACGGCTTGGCGCGGGAGGCGACTTCGAAGATATTGGAGAAGGCGTAGTTCTTGGGATCGTCGTCGATGACCTCGACCCCGCCCTTCTCATAGTCGTCCAGGGACGCCAGCCGCGTAACGTAAGTCATGGGCACGCTCCGCTCACCAGACGGACAAAAGTTCGCGTAGTAAGCCAAGTCTTGCCGTGACGAGCAGGCGCGTCAAGGGCACACTGATAACCGTCAGGCATAATTTGACGAACCCGGTGCAAGGGCGTGCCCACGATCGCCTATCCGTTCCTCGGGAGGCCGCGTGCCAGAAGAAGACATCCCGCCACCTGCGCTCATGCAGGCGGCCGAACGGAGCTTCGCCATCATCCGTGCCTTCGGCCAGCGCCGTCAGGAGCTCAGCCAGGCCCAGGTGGCGGAGCTGACCGGGCTGAGCCGGGCCACCACGCGGCGCTTCCTGCTGACCATGGAGACGCTCGGCTACGTGGGCAGGGACGGGCGGAACTACTTCCTGCAGCCGAAGGTTCTCGACCTGGGCTATGCCTACCTGTCCTCGATGTCCTTGTGGGATGTCGCCAGAGAGCAGATGGAGCGCCTGGTGCGGCAGGTGCGGGAGTCGAGTTCCGCCTCGGTCCTTGACGGGACTGACATCATCATCACCGCTCGCGTCCAGACGCAGCGGATCATGACCGTCCTGGTGGAGATCGGCACCCGGCTCCCCGCCCACGCCACGTCTATGGGCCGTGTCCTGCTGGCTGACCAGCCGCCTGCCGCCCTTGACGACTACTTCGGCACCGTGGTCCCCGAGCGGCTCACCCCGCGGAGCATCACCTCGGAGCAGGAACTGCGCGTCATCCTTAAGACGGTCGCCAGCCAGGGCTGGTGCCTGCTGGACGAGGAACTGGAAGAGGGGGTGCGCTCACTGGCGGTCCCGCTGCACGACAAGCAGGGCGCCGTGATCGCGGCGATGAACGTGTGCGCGCACGCCAGCCGCGTGTCCGCCGAGCGCATGCAGGAGGAGTTCCTCCCGCCGCTGCTGCAGGCCGCCGCCACGGTGGACCAGCACACCTTGAGCAAGGCCTGAACGTCCGCCGCCACAGCGCGTCAGCCCGCGCCGGGCTGCCTGCCCCCCCAGCCCGCCGGCGGCGGCGGTGCTGCGGACGGCGGCTCGCCCGGGCGCAGGGCGTCGGCGCCTACTGATATGGCACGGAGCTGGGCGAGCACATCCGGAAGGTCGTGCGAGCGAGGCAGGTAGCATACGAGCTCGGTCGCGCCGGCGTGCAGCAGCCTCGCCGCCGCGGCCTGGCACTCCTCCAGCGTGCCGAACAGTCCCTGCTCCCTGGGATGCCCAGTGGCAGCGAAAAGCTCCTCGCCGTCCGTCCTGGCGCGCGCCTCAGCGCTAGTCCTGCCCACCGATACGGCCACCTCGACGAGCACCGGCCGGCCGGCCGCCACCGCGGCGGCGGCGGCGACCGCTGCATCCAGATCGCGATCTGGCCGGACCGGCACGAAGATCGCGGACGCCCCGTCCTCCACGGGCTGGTCGGCGTCCGTGACCGACGGCCAGGCCAGGCCACCGCCGAGGGCATCCCGCAGCTCCGCGAGGCCTCCCGGCCACGGCTCAGCGAGCGGCCCCTGGCCGCAGACGGCAAGCCGGATCGAGAAACCACGGACCGTTCCGTATCCCGCTGATATCCCGGGCCAGGCGGGAAGCCTGCGTGCGTCCGCGATCAGCCCGGCGGCCGCGGGCGCCGACTCGGACCCGAGCACGTCGAGCAGCGCCGGCAGGTCCTCCGCGGGCGGTCCGGTCAGCGGCGGCTCGCGCCACCACACCCCGGCGAGCTCCAGGCGGCCGGCCAGCCTGGCCACCTGGCCCGCGGCCGGGGCGCCGGAGCGGCCGTCCGCCACCACGCTGAGCGCGAGCAGCCCGGCTGTCGGCCGCGTCGCCGGCGCGGCCGCTGCCGCCGGCTCTGGTCCGAGGCCGGCCGATGCTCGTACGCTTTCGCCCATGAGCCAGAATGCTAGCCGCGCACCAGGCACGGAGGCCATGGCGCTGAGCGGAGCGCTCGTCGAAGCGCTCGCCGCGTTCGCCGGGCGGCTGCGCTGGCTTGGCCTCGACCTGTCCATCGTCGAGCTGACCGACGCCCTGCGGGCGGTCCAGCACGGCGGCCTGGACGACCGGGACAGGCTCCGCCGTCTGCTGCGGATCACGATGGTCAAGCGATCCGCGGACATCGCTGCATTCGAAGCCGCTTTCGACCTGTTCTTCCCCGCTGCCTCCTCCGTCAAGACGGAGGAGGCGGACGGAGGGCCGCCGGGGAACGGGATCGCAGCGCAGGCGGCTGACCCGGTCGCGAGGGATGACCTGCTGAGCCGCCTCGTCGCCGCGCTTCGCGGCGAACCCGGCGCGGGCATGCAGGCACTGGCCGAACAGGCCGTCGCCGCGTTCGCAGGCCTCGGCACCGGTCGGCTGGCCGGTTCGGAGCGGTACTACCAGTACCGCGTGCTGCGGCAACTCGACGTCAGCGAACTGCTGCTGCGCGCAATGCGCATGGAGGAGCAGGCCGATCCGCCTGGTCTGGAACGGCGGCTTGCCGCCATCGAGCAGCAGGACCGGCTGCAGGACCTGCGTGCCCAGATAGCCGCCGAGCTGCGGTGGCAACTCGCCAGCCTGGGCGGTGCCGAGTCATCGCTCGACCGCCTGCGAGAGTCGATCGAGGACGTGGACTTCCTGCGAGCCGGTCCGGCGGAGTTGGCCGCCATGCGGCGAGCCGTCCGGCCGCTGGCCCGGCGGCTCGCCGCAGCAGCCCGGCGGCGCCGCAAGCTGCACAGCTCAGGGCGGCTGAACGTTCGGAAGACTATGCGCCGCGCCGTGGCGGACGGCGGCGTGCCGATGAATCCGGCCTGGCAGCAGCGTGGGCGCTCGCGGCCGCAGCTCGTGACGCTGTGTGACGTGTCTGGCTCGGTCGCTGAGTTCGCGAAGTTCACGCTGTCCCTCCTGCACGCGCTGCACGCCGAGCTGCCGGGGCTGCGATCCTTCGTCTTCGCCGACGGGCTGGCCGAGGTGACCGACCTGGTCCGGGGAAGTCCGGGGGTGATCGACACAAGGCTCCTGCTGTCCAGGCCGGGCGTTGTGCGCCGCGACGGGCACAGTGACTACGGAGCGGTCCTCGGCCAGTTCCTCGACGACCACGGCGGCAGCCTCTCCCGGGACTGCGTGCTGCTCATCTGCGGCGACGCGAGGGGAAACTACCGCGCGTCACGGGCGGACCTACTGCACGCGCTGCGGCTGCGGGTACGCCGCGTTCACTGGCTCAACCCCGAACCGCGAGCTCAGTGGGATACCACCGACTCCAGGATCGGCGAGTACGCCGTCGACTGTGACACGGTGACCGAAGTGCGCAACCTCCGCCAGCTCACCGAATGGGTCGACACCCTGCTGAAATGAGCCGCCGTCGCTTGAGCGTATGCCGGGCGAAACTCGCACACTGGCTCTGAGCTGGCGTTTCCAGTGCTCGGGCCGATTTCGGGACCGGTGCGCCCAGCAACGTCTTCAGAGCTGGATCGACGGTCCAGAACTCACGGAAGCAGTGAGTACGTTCCGTAGTCGCCGCTGCTGGCGTGCATGCTTGGTAGATCCGTTCCCGGCATCCAGGACGGCGCGAAGCTCATAGTAGATCGCACGAGCCGACATCAGAGTCGGCCTGGGGCGGAAGCAAGCGTTTGCAGTAATCCGGTCTTGTGGCTAGTCCGGCGGCCTCCGCGCTCCCGGTGGTGCCGGGAAGCGGCTCCACGGCCCGGCTGATGCCCTGATTTCGGTCCCAGAGAGCGTGCATGGCGCCCTCGGGCCTTCGGATCGCGTCGTTTGGGGTGGTCGAATGTGATGTTCACCACGCCATGGCCGCGATGTGCAATCCTTTGCAGCGTTACGCGGTAGCCTCTGTCGGGTCAGAGCAACGTGACCGGGCCCGGGTAACCGGGACTTCCGCCCAGGGGTCACCCGGCGAGAGGGCCTACCCATGGCATTGCTTTCCCCGAAGGTAATCGCCCAGGTCAGCGGCCGTTCCGCCAGCGAGCTTGCGGTGATGTCCTGGGAGTGGATCATGCGTGCTGACGGCCAGGTGTTCTACCGGCTCACCAAGGTTAACGGCCGACGGGAACGGAATCCGTGGACCCTGGCGACCCGGCTGCCAGCGGCCGAGCTGGAAGCCATCCGCGGGGACA
>JBKQQQ010000613.1:0-3803 GCA_052144275.1 Streptosporangiaceae bacterium | reverse complement strand
CGCGATGCCGCGGGAGCCGCGATGGAAGACTGAGGCCGGCTTGACGACCATTCCCTCGCCGGCCGCGGTCAGCTCCTGCCACCAGCCGATGCCGGCCTGCTCGCTGGCGTCGTCGCCAGGGCTGACGGTGATCGACCTGGTGGGCCGCAGCGTGCCCGGAGCCTGCTCGCACAGCCGGCTGGCCAGCTCCAGGTGCCAGCGGTGCTCGCGCAGGGCGTGCACCGCGCCCTCGCCGGCGAGCAGCTGGAATGGTGCCAGCCGCAGGTCGCCGGCAGACTCCACTGGCCAGCAGTACGGGCGGTAGGCAGCGGCGAACTTGGCGGCCATGGTCGCCCGCCCCGAGGTCAGGCCGAGCAGATCGCCGGTATCGACGCCGCGGGCTGCCGCGCGCGCCAGCGCGCCGGTCTCGGCCGCGAGGGTAGCCGCCGCGGCCGCCGCCACCGGCGCATACTGGCTGCGGAGCAGCTCACCCGCCTTGGCCGACCAGGGCAGCAGCTCGCAGTCGAGGATGAGCCAGTCGGTCCCGAGCTCCTCCCACAGGCCGGCGGCGGTGATCGCGCCCGCGACCCGGCGCAGCAGTTCCTGCTCGGTGCCGCGGTCAGCGAAGAACGCGCGGCCGGTCCTGGTATAGATCACGCCGTGGCCCTGGTCGCTGACGCCGAACCGCCGCTCGGGTACCGACTGATCCCGGCAGGCGACCACGATGGCCCGTGAGCCCATGTGCTTCTCCTCGCACACCACCTCGGTGACGCCCGCCCCCCGGTACGCGGCGAATGCCTCCAGGGGGTGCTCAAGCAGTCCTGCCCTGCTGCTGGTAGCCGTGGGTGCCATGGTGGGCGGGAGGTAGGCCAGCCAGCGCGGGTCGATGGCAAACCGGCTCATCACCTCGAGCGCGGCTTCCGCGTTCTCCTCGCGGACCGTCACCGAGACGCCCGCCAGCCGGGTATCGATCACCCGCTTGCCCCGGACGTCCTCACGATCAAGGTCGCCGGGCGCGCGGTCCGCCGCGCGATCTGGCCCGGAGCCGGCCGCGGCAAGCGGCCTGGCCGGCTCGTAGTAAACAGCCCGGGCCGGCACGGACACCAGCTCGCGCTCCGGGTAGCGCAGCGCCGTCAGCCTGCCGCCGAACACGCAGCCGGTGTCGATGCAGATCGTGCCGTTCACCCAGCTGGCCTCGGGCACGGGGGTATGACCGTAGACCACCATGGCCTGGCCGCGGTAGTCGTCGGCCCACGGGTAGCGGACCGGCAGGCCGTAGGAGTCCGTCTCGCCGGTGGTGTCGCCATACAGGGCGAAGGCGCGCACCGCGGCCGAGGCCCGGCCGTGCATGGCAGCCGGCAGCCCGGCGTGCGCGACGACGAGCCGGCCGTCGTCCAGCACGAGGTGGCCGAGCAGGCTGTCGAGGAAGGCCGTGACCTGCTCGCGGAACTGCGCGGGCTCGGCCGCGAGCTGCGTCAGGCTCTGGGCCAGGCCGTGACTGGCCGTAACGTCGCGGCCGCGCAGCGCGCGCAGCAGCTTGGCCTCGTGGTTGCCGGCCACGGACAGGCCGGTGCCCGCTGCCGTCATGCCCATGACGAGCCGGAGCACGGCCGGCGTGGCCGGTCCGCGGTCAACCAGGTCGCCGAGGAAGATGGCCCGCCGCCCGCCCGGATGGCTGGCGCCGGCGGCGTCCGGCTCGACGGCGTAGCCGAGGGCCGTCAGCAGATCGGTGAGCTCGTCCAGGCAGCCGTGCACGTCGCCGATGATGTCGAACGGGCCATGCTCGCCGCGGCGGTCGTTCCACAGCGGTTCCCGCTCGATGACCGCGGCGCCGATCTCCTCAGGGCCGGACAGGACGTGCACCCGGTGGAAGCCCTCCCTGCGCAGCCCGCGCAGCGACCGCCGGAGCTGGTCGTGCTGCTGGCGCAGCACGTGCGCGCCGAAGGCGCGGTCCGGCCGGGCGGCGTTCCGCTCGGCGCAGACCCGCTCGGGGACGTCGAGCACGATGGCCACCGCGGGCACGTGCTGCTGCCGGGCGAGGGCGATCAGCGACTTGCGGGCAGCGGGCTGCACGCTGGTGGCGTCGATCACGGTCAGGCGACCGGCGGCCAGCCGCTTGCCGGCGATGTACTGCAGCACGCTGAACGCGTCCGCGGTCGCCGACTGATCGTTCTCGTCGTCGCTGACCAGGCCGCGGCAGAAGTCCGACGAGATGGTCTCGGTAGGCCGGAAGTGCCGGGCGGCGAAGCCGGACTTGCCCGAGCCGGATATGCCGATCAGGACCACCAGGGACAGCTCCGGGACCTTGATCGTGCTCACCGGCGGAACACCGCCAGCTGGGACGGGCAGCCCGGGTCCGGGTGCGGCGGGCCGATGCCGGAGACCTCCGCCTGGTAGCCGTGCCGCGCGGCCACCCCGGCCGCCCACTCGCCGAACTGGGCCCTGGTCCACTCGAACCGGTGGTCGGCGTGCCGCATCTGGCCGGCGGGCAGGTTCTCGAACAGCACGTTGTACTCGGCATTAGGCGTCGTCACCGCGATCAGCGCCGGGCGCGCGTAGCCGAACAGCGCGCGCTCGAACGCGCCGAGGCGGGATGGCTCCAGGTGCTCGATGACCTCGACCACAGCGGCGGCATCGAAGCCCTGCAGCCGGCTGTCCCGGTAGGTCAGCGACCCGTGCAGGAGGCCGACCCGGCCGCGCTCGCGTGGCGTCATGGTGTCGAGGCGGAGCCGCCGCGCGGCGGCCTCCAGGCACCGGTGCGAGACGTCCAGGCCGACGACCCGGCTCAGTCCCGGCTCCCTCAGCAAGGCCGCCGTCAGCTTCCCGGTGCCGCAGCCCAGGTCGAGCACGGTACTGGCGCCGCTGCCGCGGATCAGGCTGATGACGGCCTCGATCCGCTGCTCGTGCAGGCCGACCCGGTGCTCCGCCGACTGCTCCGCCGCGTCCTGCTGCTCGGCGGCACGATCAGGATCGCCAGCGTCCTCCTCGATCAGCCGCGCCAGCGCATCGGAGGCAAGCTTCCGGTCATGCCGCAGGTAGCGGTGCGCGATCAGCTCCCGGTCCGGGTGAGCGGCCAGCCACGCGCCGCCGCGCCGCAGCAGCTTGCTGACCTCGTCCGGACCGGCCCAGTAGTGCTTGTCGTCGTCGAGAACCGGCAGCAGCACGAACAGCTGCTCCAGCAGTTCCTGCAGCCGGGCGTGCACTGACAGCGTGACCGCCAGGTACCGGCTGTCGCCCCAGTCAGGAAAATGCGGATCCAGCGGAATGGGACGGGCCTGCACCGCCGCGCCGAGCGGCTCGAAGAGCCGGCGCAGCATCGCGTCGCCGCCCCGCACCGGCACGACCGGCAGGACCGCGGTCAGCGGGATGGCCTGGCCGGCGAGATCGGGCCGTTCCCGGCAGCGGCCGCCCATCGCGGTGCCGAACGTTCTCCCGATGGCCACGGACAGGAAGGACGACGCCGCATACGGCCGGTCGTTCACGTACTGGGCGAGCGCGAACCCGGTGCCGGACGGGCCGCGGCGGTGCCGGACCAGGCCGACCGGGTCGACGTCCACCTGCAGCGCGGCGCAGCATCGCTCGGCGGTCGCCTCAGGGAAATACACGTGCGCGGTGCCGAAGCTCAGCTCAGCCTGGTGATGGCGGCCGGGATTCTTGTGCAGCAGGTACCCGAGGTCGGTGGCCGGCTGATGCGTGGTCGAGATGGTCAGGAGCATCGGGGTGCACTCCAGTTCGCGGCACGACGCGGCCTGCCCGCTTCCGCGCCTGCTGACCGGATACCTGGCCCCTGGCGCTGGCGCCGGGGCATCCTTCCGGACGGCCGG
>JBKQQQ010000612.1:0-5619 GCA_052144275.1 Streptosporangiaceae bacterium | reverse complement strand
GAGCTTGGTCATCGTGTGGGCGAGGTGAGTCTTGACGGTGGCCTCGCTGATGAAGAGGGTCGCGGCGATCTCGGCGTTCGATAGGCCGCGGGCGACGTGCCGCAGCACGTCGAGTTCGCGCTCGGTCAGTCCGGCCAGTTCCGCCGGTGGCTCCGGTCCGGGCGGGGGCCGGTGGCAGAAATCTTCGATGAGCCGCCGCACCAGGTTCGGCGCGAGCAGCGCGTCGCCTTCTGCGGTCACGCGGATGGCGTGGATCAGCTGGTCTCTGCGGGCGTCCTTGACGATGAAACCAGCCGCGCCGGCGCGCATCGCCTCGTACAGGTACTTGTCGTGATCGAACGTCGTCAGGATGAGGACGCGGGTGGGGCCGCCGAGCCGGACGATCTCGCGGGTGGCCTCGATTCCGTCGAGCACCGGCATCCGGATGTCCATGAGCAGGACATCCGGCCGGCGCTCCTGTGACAGGCGGACGGCCGCCATGCCGTCTTCGGCCTCGCCGACGACTTCGATGCCGTCCTCGACGTCTAGGATCAGCCGGAACCCGGCCCGGACGAGTGCCTGGTCATCGGCGAGCGCGACGGTGATCATAGCGGTTGCGGGAGGAGTAGGTGGGCGCGTACTTCGAAGCCGCCGCCGCCACGATTACCTGCGGTGAAGGTTCCGCCGAACAGGGCCGCCCGTTCCCGCATGCCGGCCAGGCCGTAACCGGGCGGCGCGGCGCCGTTGGCGCTGCGTCCTGGACCGTCGTCCTCGACGACGACGTCGACGGCCATCGCGTCGCAGCTCACCCGCACGCTGACCCGGGCGTCCCCCGCGTGCTTCAGCACGTTGGTGAGCGACTCCTGCACGATCCGGTACACCGACGGACCTACCGCTGCCGAATCCGGCGGCGGTTCGCCGTCGACCTGCAAGGTGACCGGAAGACCCGTCGACCGGACGCCCTCCACGAGGGCGCCGAGCTGGGCGAGGCCGGGCTGCGGTTCGCGCAGCTCATCTGGCTCGTCCTGATCACGCATGACGTCGAGGAGCCGGCGCAGCTCGGTCAGGGCCTGCCTGCCGCTGCGTTCGATGTGGGCCAGCGGCTCGCGCGCCCGGGCCGGCTGGTCCTCGAGAACGCCCTGGGCCGCTACCGACTGCACGACCACCACACTGACGTTGTGCGCGATCAGGTCGTGCAACTCCCGGGCGATACGGACCCGTTCCGCCGCAATCGCCGCCCGCTGCGCTTGTTCGGCCTGCTCAGTCCGGGCCTGCAACGCGCTCGCCTCACGGCGGCCCTGCACGGCCAGCCCGACCAGCCACGCGGCCGCCACGAGCAGCACGAAGACCGCGGCCGCCCACAGCTGCTCGGCGGTGCGCGCCAGGGGATCGAATGCGATCTGCACCCCGCAGCCGGCCATAGCCACCAGCAGGCCCGCCAGGGCGACGCGCCGCGATCCGTATGCCGCGACGGCATACGCCGAGGCGAGAGCCGGCAGCAGCAGCGGCGCGCCCTCAGCCGCGTCGGAGGTAGCAACCGACTGCACGGCGATGGCCGTCATCAGCAGCACTACAGGCACGAGCGGGAGGCGGCGGCGAACGATAAGCGGAAACCCGACCAGCAGGAACAGTGCCGCCACGGCAACGCGGGGGCCTGCGACCCGCCCGGACCAGACCATCGCCTGGGCCAACACGCCCAAGCCTGCGGCGAGCACGCCGTCGACGAGGGAGGGACGAGCCCGGATCAGCCGCATAGTCGCGACTGTAAGCGAATGCCTGCCGCCTGTCTTCATACCAGGCGCTGATCCGGCTCACACCGTCGGCTGAGGCGAACCACCGCGCAGGGCGACGCCCCAGGCAAGGGCGCGGCCATAGCGTCATGGTTCAACCGAACCCGACCCTGGGTTCCCGTTAGTGGAGGGTGTCATGAAAGGCAACGCTGAACGCACATTCGAGGACGCCGTCATCCGCACATCGCTTATCGCGGCCCCCATCTTGATGCTGCTCTCCGGGCTCGTCCTGCCGCAACTGCGCGGGCAGGACGGAACCGAACTGTCCGTGGCTGCCGGCCATCCAGGCCGGTATTACGCCTACGTATTGCTCGGGCTGGCCGGCGGCATAGTGCTCATCCCAGCCGTGTACGGGATAGCGAGGCGCACCTGCCTGTGCCGCGCCCGGCTCGGCGCGGTCGGCGGCGGCCTCGCGCTCATCGGCGCCGCGCTGTCGTTGGCCGACTGGGGCGGGGAACTGGTCAAAGTCGAGATGGGAGCGCTCAGCACGACCTACCACGACGCCATGATCACCCTGCTGGGCCGCTTCGACTCCTCGGCACGCATCGCGGCGCCCCTGCAGATATCCGGCCTCGCGTTCCTGCTCGGCATGATCCTGCTCGCCATCGGGCTATTCCGCGGCCGCACCGCGCCCGGATGGGTCTGCATCGCCCTGATCGCGGGGACACTCGGCAACCTCGCCGGGTTCGCGACCGGATCGCTCGTCGTACTCGACCTCGGAAACGCCGGGCTTCTCATCTGCCTGGGATATCTCGCTATCCGGCCTCCGATGCTCCACGACGCGCTCACGAACCGGCGCGACGACAACATCCTCAGCAGCACAGCCCGAGCGGGGACGAACGGCGCGGCCACCCCGGTTTCGTAAGCGCACCGCACTCTCACGCCGGCCGCGCCTCCCGCGTCCTTCAGATCTCAGGGTTCCCAAATTGCCTGGAAAGACGCGGCCAAGGTGCACGGCGCCGGGCGGTGACACCGGGCCAGGTGCCAGCTTGGATGGTGGGTGTGTCGTCTGAGGTCTGCTCAGTTTTTAAATGCCCCCGCACCATCAGCTGATTTCGTATCACATCTGATACAGTTACAGCAGGTCACGAGAAGGGTTCCAAAAGATGGACGGGCGAGGACGCGACACACCAGGGCTTGCGCGGCCCGAGTTGGTCCGCGTGCTCGAGTCAGCGGCACAGCTCCAGGAGGTCGTTCCCGATGCCGTACTGGTGGGCGGCTCCGCTGCGGCACCATGGGCCAATCATCGCGCCTCCTATGACCACGACCATGTACTACAAGATCTGAGCGCCCGTTTCGATGCGGTTCTTGAGGCGATCGAAGCGACGGACGGGTGGGTGACCAACCGCGTGACCCCGGGGAAGATCATCGTGGGCGAGCTGGGCGATATCGAGTCCGGCGTCCGCCAGCTCATCCGGAACAGGCCCCTGGAAGTCACTGAGGTGACGCTGCCATCCGGGCACGTACTCCGAGTACCGACTCCGGACGAGACCTTGCGCATAAAGGGATACCTGGTCGTCCGGCGCAATCAGGTCCGGGACTATCTCGACGTCGCGGCCCTTTCTGACCGGTACGGGATCCCTCATTCCGCTGATGTGCTCGGGCATGTCGACGCCTACTACTCCGATCAGCGCGGCCCCGAGGCGGAGGGGGTCGCGACCCAGCTCGCGCGGCAGCTGGCCGATCCCCGGCCGGCAGATGCCCGGACCATCCAGCAGCTTGGCCAGTACAAGAACCTTGACATGCGCTGGGCCGACTGGGGCAACGTGACCGAAGTCTGCCGCTCGGTAGCCGTGGAGATGGTGCAATGACAACCGCCCTCAAGTTCCGGAACATCACCGCATCTCCGGACGATCCGGTGGACACCTGGCCCTTCGAGGGCATCCTCGCGGCAGTGGAGCGGGGCACCCTTCCGGACTGGCGTCGGCTGGCCGCCGTGGTCCTGGCCGATCCATGGGGTCCAGTCGCCCAGCAAGTCCTTGAAGCAGTCCGTCTCTCCCGCCCGTACGGCACGGCCGAGCTCCTGGAGGGAGTAGTCCACCACGCCCGCAAGCTAGCCGCCGATTCAGAACGGGAAGACGTGGCATCTGAGGTCCGAAGCCTAGTCGGCAGGTCTGCCCTGTCGAAGCAGGATTTCGCGGAGAGGATAGGTACCTCGCGGTCTCGCCTGTCGACCTACATGTCCGGGAAGGTCGTTCCCTCGGCGTCCCTGATGGTACGGATGCGGCGGGTAGCGCTTCGTGCCTCCGAGGCGGGGACCCGGGATGCAGGCTAGACATCGGTACGGCGGCTCGCCTCGGATCATTCCTCGTCTCACTATGCGGGAGCAGATAATTATTCAGATCCCGCTCCGAGACGATGTGCCTTAATGTGCGGCGGCAGTTCCGGGTGATCACCGAGGCAGCCGGGCTTGGCAGCGAGTGGGTGCCGCGGGAGTTGCGGCATACGTTCGTATCGCTGCTGCCGGCCCATGGCGTCCCGGTGGAGGCGATCGCGCTGCCGGCCGGGCACAACCAGACCGCCACGACTGAACTGGTCTACCGGCATCAGGTCGTGGCCGCCCTGACCCGGGGCGCGGAGGTCATGGACCAGATCTTCGGCTAGCAGACCGGGTGGCCTTCAGCCGTCGCCCCGAAATCGATACGACGGGCCGGGTTGACCGGCAACGGGCCAAACTGGCGTGGCTGCAGAGAGCACGCGTTGTGAGGGCTCGTTGTTGACCGCTGCCCACGCTTCAGCCCTTGCCGCGCCGAGCGTTTGTAGCGCCCAGGTGGAGCCGAGTTGGACTGCCCGTGTCGCGAGCCCCTGACGCCGCGCGTCGGGGACTATCCAGTAACCAAGGCCGACCACGAATGGTTGGGGACGAACGCCGATGTACAGCTGTCCGAGGGCCGTGTCGGCCCGCGCGTCGGCTATGACCATCGCCGATGCCGGTGTCGAGGCGGCTCCTTATCCCCGCCGGGTTATCCCGGTGACCTCCCATGCCCGACCAAGGGCGCTGCAATACAAAGCCACAATGACCAGGACCAAAGCACGTTGCAGCGCGGCACTCTGGGTGTTCGCGAGGAGCGCTACGGCGAGGCCAAGCTGCACTGAGTAGCCCCCAACCGAAATCGACGCGAAGGCGATATTCAGCTTTCTGGTTCGAAAGCCGTGGGAGAAATTTCCAGCCCGCTTTGCCCTCGGTATCAGCCGTCTGGTGGCCAGCAGGCCGACGGTTGCCATTGCGAGGCTTGATAGCCCGAAGACGACTGAGCCTCCGGTCAAGGCCACGATCGAGACGATGAAGATGTCTACCAGGGCAACAAACGCGCTCCCGGCCAACACAGTTCGATTCTCCCGAGTTGTGGGGTCCGAGTCATCCGCGTTGACGACCGATACGGCGACGACCAGCAACCCCAAGATGGCAGCGGACGCGCCCGCGCTTGCGATGAAGAAGCTCTCATAGTGGCCCACCACAACGCCACCCTATCGGGCATCGGCGGCTATCTTGCCGAGGCGTGCCCGACCGCCACCGGACTCGTTCAGCTTCGCACGCTCGCGCCAGCACCTTCGCTATAACCGCAACCGCAGTACCGGCGAACTGGCCTTTTACCGTTGCTGGAGCCCGCGCCCGGTCACCCTGGCCGCGCTGGTGATCGTCCCTGGAGTGTTTCGGGTTGGCACGGCCTGCGATGGCGGCAGCGCGGCACGGCCAGATAGGTGTGACACCTTCCTTCACGGGTTCAGGAACTGGCGCCAGCCGCCCGGCAGGGTGGTCTGGCCTACCTCGATCAGGTGCCCGTCGGGGTCACGCATGTAGCAGCGGATCTCGGTCTTGTGCTGTTTCGGTGGCGTGAGGAACTCGGCG
>JBKQQQ010000611.1:0-3677 GCA_052144275.1 Streptosporangiaceae bacterium | reverse complement strand
GGTGCGAATCGCGACGATGGCCGCAGCGCGCGCAGGGCGTGGCGTCTGGGCCGCTGAGTTCGGGCCGGGGAACGCGCCAGAATGGCACCACCGGCCGTTGCCCTGGCCAGCGCCCCGGCGGCCTGGCGCTGACGCCGGGCCAGCGGCGCCGCGGGGGTGGCGGCTAGGGCGTGGTCGATGAAAGGGCGCCCATGCCGCCGATGGCAGGGCGGCGGGAGGCACAGGCACCCCCTACGGCACGCCGCTGTTCTCGATAGGATGCCAGCCGGTCAGCTGGCCGGGGTGGCGATCCCGTACTCGTGGATCTTGCGGTAGATCGTCGCCCGGGACATGCCCAGTGATCCGGCTCCCTTGGTTTTGTTGCCGTGGTGGTCCAGCAGGGTCTGCACGATGGCGTCGCGTTCTATTGACTCCAGCGGGCTGAGCAGCCGGCGGCTTACGCTCCAGCATTCGGGCGGAAGGTCTCCCGGATGGATGGTGCCGGTGCGCCGGTGCCGGGCAACCCGTCGCAGGACCTGCCAGAGCTGCTCGGTGTTGCCCGGCCAGTTCGACCGCAGCAGCAGGTGCATCGCCTCGGGCGAGCAGGCCGGCGGGCCGTGAGAGTTCAGCCTGGCCAGGAAGAACGGCACGAGCTCATGCAGGTCCTCGATGTGGTGGCGGAGCGGGGGAAGCTCCACGGCGCCGGGGAAGAACTTCAGCAGGCCCGCCAGGTCGCCGCTGGCCGGGCACTGGCTGAGCGTGACCGCAACCCACAGAACGTGCTGCCTGCCCGCGGCCAGCGCTTGCTCCAGCGCTATCCACAGTGCCTGAAGCCGCAGGGTGCTGAGCTGGTCGACGTGGCGGATGACCAGGCTCCCCTCGCCTTCAAGCAGTTCGCCGAGCGCCCGCACCATCCAGTCGTGATCACCGGCTTCGGCGGCGTCCAGCACGTGGAACGCGCCGGCCGGGTTGCGGCGCCGGCAGACAGCCCGCAGCAGCGCCAGCTTGCCGGCTCCGGGCTCGCCCTCCAGCGAGAGCCACTCGCCCGAGGCGCAGGCCGCCTCCACCCGACCGCAGGCTCGCAGCCACAGCGGACCGGAGCCCACCAGGGCGGGCCCGAACCTCCGCGCCTGCGAGCCTGTCCCCGCATCCCCCGCTGCCTGGCTGGCCGGCTCGATCAGCTTCACATGCACCACGCCGCCAGCCAACTGCCGCCTGCCCTTCCCGCGCAGGGGGCGGCAGTGCATCCGCGCCCTGGCCCCGGTCGGCAGCTCGACATCCACCTGAGCAGGGTGATCGCCGGCCAGCGCCCCGGCCGCGTGGCCGAGGAGCGCGGCCTGGTCGCCGGGGTCGAGCGTGTCCCGCGCCTGGTCGTTCATCAGCACCATGTCGTGGGTTAGCGCGAAGACGAACCCGCCGGTGTAGCGGCAGGCCCGCAGATACTCCCGCAGCAGCTGGAACTCCTCCGCGCTGCTGTCGTCGAGGAGGCCCTGCGTGACCTGGCGGGCAGTGCTCTGGGCGAGCGCGATCAGCAGCCGGCCGGCGTCCTTGCGCCAGCTGGTCAGGTTCACGGCGCCGACGGCCTTGCCGGAGATCGGGTGTCGGATCGGCACCGCGGCGCAGGCGAGGTCCTCAAGGTGCTCGGCGTAGTGCTCGTGGCCGAACACGTGCGCCGCCTGGCCGCTCTCCAGCGCGGTGCCGATCCCGTTGGTGCCGACGAACTCCTCGGCGTAGCTGAAGCCCGGCGCTAGCTGAACGCGGTCCAGGTGCCGCTCAAGATCGTGGTTGGCTGTCAGCCTGGACAGCGCCACCCCGTGCGCATCGGTGAGGATGATGCTGACCGGCTCGCCCTGAAGACTCTCGCGCAGGTTCTGCAGCACCGGCAGGGCGGTGCGGGTCAGCGGGGTGTCGAGGTCGGGATCGCGGACGTAGGAGAGGTCAATGCGGTCGGCCGCGACATGCCACTCCCGGGAGCGCCGCCAAGACGCCAGGATCGTGTCACGCACCTGGCCCGGCTCGATGGGCTCCGCTGTCAGGAACCGTTCCCTGGCCTGGGCCAGCCGGCTGTCACCGGGCACGCCCGGCCGCACACGTGCTCCGCACGACATGCCTATCCCCAGTCTGCAACTGCAGCTATCACGAGGCCGGCCGGGACCCTGGCTGGCTCCGGGGCGAAGACGTTCATCGTGTCACCGGTTCCACATCCGCAGCCGCCAGGCCAGGGACCTGGCCTGGCGGCTTGCAACGGGCACCGGCAGCCTCAGCCGGATGCGCGGCACTGCGAGCGCCATGACCACGGCGATGACGATGGCCAGGCCGGCGGCGTGCGCTCCCGCGGTAGCCCCGGGTAGTTAGCCGTCGTTGGCGGCTGAGTTCCGGTGCCTGCCTCGCACGCTACGCTCGCATTCGGTAACTAGCAACCTATTTCCAGAATTTTGTAACAATGTTGATGGTGGCGAACTGGACCTTCCTGACCAGCCGCCTGGGCGCTGCTGTGACTACGCCCCATGGCCAGGGACTTCGGCACCATGGAGCGCCCGCTGTGACCTGGAGATCGGAAAAGGCTGGCCAGGCCGCGCTCGATGACATCCGTCGCTGAGCGCTGCAAGCTGACCAGAGTTGCCAGGAGGCTCTCGTACAGAGACCGCAACGGGGCGCTGATCAGCTGCCAGAGGGATGCCAAATCCGCAGGTGGCTGGCTCTCATCCTGGCTCTCGCTGCTGGACACAATTTCGAAAAAATAGCGGGCCGTACCGGATTTGAACCAGTGACCTCTTCCGTGTCAGGGAATTTCAGGACGATTCCGGGTGTCTGCCACCGTCGGACTGAGTCGAACGGGGAGCCCTTGACCTGGACGGACATTCTGAGTAGGTCGCGCTGAGTCCGGGGGGCGGCTGATGGCGTTGGCTCTCATTCGAGGAGTACCGCCCAGTACTTGAAATCCGCAAACGATCGCCCAACTCACGGCTGCTGGTCCTTGGCGACCAATCTTCCCGCCCCTGGCCCAGTACCGAACGTCAGCCGCAAAGTGCCGGCCAGCTCCCCGTCGGCATATGCGATCAGCAATTCTTAGCACTCATCTAGCGCGTCGGTGAACTGCCGCCGCGTGATCAGAGACAGAAGAGAACATGTTCATCTCCGCAACGTAAGTCTCATAACGCAGACGAAAACCAGCTCATGCTCCTCGGCAGTTTGTGCGAGCTTGACAGCGGCCTCGGGCGCCGTGGCTTCGGTGCTCACGACGTTGGTCCCGGCGGACAACCTTCCCCGTACTCAAGGCGGGGAGACGTGGCTGCCAGGGCCGAAGCGTAACAGGCTTACTCGCGGCCTGGTTGTCGCTGCAGACGGGGTGACGCTGGGGTATGTAACGCCCTTGCGGTGGAAGGTGATTTGACCACCACTTCACGCGAGTGGTTGGCTCTCCACTTTTTCGTATGGCTGGCCAATCTACCGCGGGTGATGAGCTGACAGGCCGGCGGGTGCCGGGCGAGAATGGGGTGGTGCGGGCTGAGGAACGGAAGCTTGCGACGGTTCTTTTCGCGGACCTCGTCGGGTCGACTGAGCTTGCAGCGGATCAGGATCCCGAACGGGTCCGGGCGATGCTCGATCGCTTCTACGACGCAATGGCGGCGGAGATCGAGCGGGCTGGAGGCACGGTCGAGAAGTTCATCGGCGATGCGGTGATGGCTGTTTTCGGC
>JBKQQQ010000610.1:0-17456 GCA_052144275.1 Streptosporangiaceae bacterium | reverse complement strand
ACCGCGGCCGGAGTCGGTCACCGTCAAGGCGGTGCACGGCTTCCCGCCCGAAGTGCTCATCGAGGCGAGCCGGGACGCCGACATGGTCGTGCTCGGCTCGCGCGGCACGGGCGGCTTCGGCGTGCTGGTGATGGGCTCGGTGACGAGCCAGGTCGCCCACCACGCGAGCTGCCCGGTCCTCATCGTCCCGCCGGAGCACCGCGGCTGACGGGCCGACCGGGGTTCAGCGGGCCGAGTGGGCTCCGGTCATCATGGCGGCGAGGTCCTCGGGGTGCAGGAACGAGGGCGGCGGTGGCGGTCCCCAGGCGAACAGGCCGCGGGCGCCTTCCAGGTCTTCGGGCGTCCACAGCTGGTCGTCGATGATGCAGTCCATGTCGCTGTAGTACTCGGAGAAGTTGCCGGCCGGGTCCTTGAGGTACCAGAAGAAGTTCGATCCCGCGTAGTGCCGCCCGAGTCCCCAGACGTGCCGTTCGGGCTTGCCCTCGAGCATCGCGAAGGCGCCGCGCCCGACGTCGTCGATGTCGTCGACCTGCCAGGACGTGTGGTGCAGGAAGCTCACCGGCGCGGCCAGGACCAGCACGTTGTGGTGGTCGGTCGAGCAGCGCATGAACGCGCCGACGTCCTTGATGCGGTCGCTGACCTTGAACCCGAGCCCGTCGGTGAAGAAGGCCGTGGTGGCGCGGTAGTCGGTGCTGCCGAGGACGGCGTGCCCGAGCTTGCGGGGGCGCACCGGGTCCGCCCGGGTGAACCCGGGCGCCCGGCAGTCCGGCCGGTCGAGCCGGCCAGGGCCGTTATACCTGGTGGACGGGACCGGCTTCTGCCCGACTCGCGGGACGACGTCCAGGCCGACGCGCACGCCGGTGACTGGCTCGGTCGCCTCCAGGCGAGTCCCCGTCAGGTCCTGCGGCACGCCGAGCCTGGCCAGGTTGGCCGCGGCGCGGGCCAGGTCGTCGGCGTCGTCGGCGCCGACGCGAAGCGCGAGCAGCCGCCGGGTGGGCGCGGGCAGGATCCGCAGCTGCTGCCCGGCGTCGGCGGTGCTGAACCAGCCGTCGGCGCCCGGGGTCAGGCCGAACTCGGCATAGTAGGCGGCGGTCTGGACGACGTTCGGCACGCCGATGGTGACCGATAGCAGGCTGTGCAGGCTCATCGGATCCTCCTGTTGGTCAGCTCGGTTTGACCTCGGTTCCGCCGCACCAGACGTGGCGGATCGACCGGGTGGCCGTGATGTCCCGCAGCGGGTCCCCGTCGATCAGCACGAGGTCAGCCCGCCGCCCGGGTTCGATCACGCCGCGGTCGGCCAGCCCGAAGTAGCGAGCGGGCCGCGAGGTGGCGGCGCGCAGCGCGTCCACGGCGGTCAGCCCGGCCTCGACGAGCAGCTCCAGCTCGTGATGCAGGCTGCTGCCGTGGCTGATCATCGCCGGGCCGCCGGCTTCGGTGTTGGCGTCGGTGCCGGCCAGGATCGGCACTCCGGCCTGGTACATGACGGTGACGCTGGTCCGGGCCGCGGCGTAGTCACGCCCCGGCGGGGCTGACTGCCGCACGATGCCTTCCATCATGGCCAGCGTCGGGATGAGGACGCGGCCGGCCGCCACCGCGTCGGCCGCGGCGGCTTTGTCCAGCGCTTTGTCCAGCGGCACGTGGGTCAGGACGCTGACTCCCGCCTGCTGCGCCATCTCCACCGCCTGATATGAGGCGGCGTGCGCCACGCTGAGCTTGCCGTGCTCGCGGGCGGCGGCCACCAGCGCGTCCAGCGTGGCCTGGTCGTGGCTGGGGGCCGGGTTGCCGACGACGATCTTGATGTAGTCCGAGCCTTCCGCCACCCGGTCGGCCACGAACTGCCGGGCCTGATCAGCCCCGGTGATCAGGCCGCGCGGGCCGACGATGGGGATGTGCGAGTGCGGGCTGCCCGGCGCGATGGCGGGCGTGCCCGCGCTGCGGATGTCGGTCAGCCCGCGCGCTCCGCGCAGCGAGTTCACCAGCTCGGGCGGCGCGCACGCCATGTCCAGGGCGGTGGTCACGCCGAAGGTGGCCAGCTGCTCGAGCGTGTGCCGGTCGCGCAGGTGAACGTGGGCGTCGATGAGCCCGGGCAGCAGCACGCCGCCCTCGCCGTCGACGACCAGGTCGCCACCAGAGCTTTGTGGGGCAGAACTGATCCGGCCGGCCTCGATGACCACCGTGTCCGGTGGCTGCAACCGCCGGCCGTCGAACACGCGGACGTTCGTCACGGCGGTTCTCGGGGCCACGCTGCCCATAGGCGTCTCCTCCCGTCCCTCCTTTATATGCCCGCGCGCACCGGGTTTCGTTCCAGGGCGCGGAATAACCCGCGTCACGATTGGTTGCGAATAAAGAGCAACACGCACCACGGTTCGTTCGGGCTAAGGCCACCACGGTTCCTGCGGAGCAAGGACCAACACGCACCCAGCTTCGTTCGGTACAGAAGCTCTTTTCCCGGAATTTTGCCTGGTCGCGGTTGTCAATACCCCTACGGGTATCCAGCGCGAGGAGGCAGAGATGGCGACGGTCGAGCTGACGGCCGAGAACTTCAACGAGACGGTGGCCGACGGCGGCCTGGTACTGGTCGACTTCTGGGCGGAGTGGTGCGGGCCGTGCCGGATGTTCGGGCCGGTCTTCGAGAAGGCCTCGGAACGGCACCCGGACGCGGTGTTCGGCAAGGTCGACACCGAGGCGGAGCCCGAGCTCGCGGCCACCTTCAGCATCGCGTCCATCCCGACGCTGATGATCATCAGGGACAACATCGTGCTGTACGCCCAGCCGGGCGCGCTGCCGGAGGCGGCGCTTGAGCAGCTGATCACCAAGGCCGGCGAGCTCGACATGGACGAGGTCCGGGCCAGCCTGCCCGCGCCGGCAGGCGCCTGACCAGCAGAGCGCCGGCAGGCGCCGGCAGGCGCCTGCAGGCGCCTAGGAGAGGACGCGGCGGCGGAAGTTGCGCAGGCCGATGGCCAGGAACACCGCGCCGAACCCGGCCACCACCGGGTAGATGACGTAAAGGGGCATGCGCGGCGCGTCGGTGAAGGCGGCCCGCATCCCCTCGTTCACGTAGATCAGCGGGTTGATCAGCACCAGCGTCTGCAGCCAGTGCCAGCCGCCCACGGTGACCGGCGCGAGCTTGGTCCACGAATAGTAGGTGCCGCCCAGGAACGTGATCGGCAAGATGATGAAGCCGAACATCAGGCCGATGTTCCGCGGCTCGAAGCTGGTCCCCAGGACCAGGCCGAGCCCGGCCATCGCGACACAGGCCAGCGGCACGAACGTCACGATGATCCACCAGTGCAGGGTCAGGTGGGCCTCCACCCCGGGCGCGTGCACGACGGAGGCGATCGGCAGCACGATGGCCGCGGACAACATGCCCTGGACCGCGCCGGAGAGCACCTTCGCGATCGCCACCAGGGCGATCGGGCAGGGTGCCTGCACCCGATCCTCGATCTCCCGGGTGAAGCCGAACTCCTGGGCCATGGCCAGCGCGATCGACTGGACGCCCTGGAACATGACCGATATGCCGACCACGCCGGGCACCAGGATGGTGGCGAAGGCCGACTCGGCCACGGTGCCGTGCCCGCCGCCGATTCCCTGCCCGATCTTCGGGAAGACGTAGAGGAACACGAAGCAGAGCAGGAACGGCTGGATGATGGTCCGCAGCACGAACTCCCAGATGTGCTTGCGGAGCACCACGAGGTCGCGCAGCAGCAGCGCGCCGAGCGCGGTCCAGCTGGCGGCGGCGACCGAACGGGTGGGACCTCCGCCGATGCTCTTGGCCGCCGGGGCCTGCGTGGTGGTGGCCATCAGTCCCTCAGCTCCTTCCCGGTCAGGCTGATGAACACGGTCTCCAAGGTGGGTTCGGCGATCGACACGTCGATGAGCTCGAACCCACCTCGTTCGGCCGAAAGCACGATCCGCGGGACTAGCCGGTCGCCGCCCTGCATGTGCAGCTCGAGCCGGTCGTCCGCCACCCGCGTTCTCGTGACTCCCGCCACGTCGCCGGCCAGGAGTTCGGCCAGCTTGCTGATGTCGCCGGTGGTCCTGACGGTGACGATGGTGTCGGCGCCGATGCTCTGCTTGAGCGCGGCAGGCGTATCGAGCGCCAGGATCCGGCCGTGGTCCATGATCGCGACCCGCTCGCAGAGCCGGTCGGCCTCCTCCATGTAGTGCGTGGTCAGCAGGATCGTCTGGCCTTCGCCGTGCAGCTCGCCGAGGAGGTCCCACAGCGCGAGCCTGCTCTGCGGGTCCAGGCCCGCGGTCGGCTCGTCGAGGAACAGCACCGACGGGCGGTGGAAGATGGCCCGCGCCACCATGAGCCGCTGGGCCATGCCGCCGGACAGCGCGTACACCGACGCATTGGCCCACTTGCTCAGCTGGAACTGCTCGAGCAGGTCGCTGGCGATCTTCCTGGACGCCTTGGCGCCCATGCCGAACAGCCGGCCGTGGAAGTACAGGTTCTCCCACACGGTGAGCTGGCGGTCCAGGGTGTTCTGCTGCGAGACGATGCCGCTCAGCTGCTTGGCCAGCGCCGGGTGGGCGGCCACGTCCACCCCGGCCAGGAACGCCCGGCCGGACGTCGGGACCACCCGGGTGGTGAGCATGCCGGCGGTCGTGGTCTTGCCCGCGCCGTTCGGCCCGAGCAGGCCGAAGATCTCCCCGGCCCGGACGTCGAGGTTGAGCTGGTCGACCGCGGCGAAGTCGGTGCCCGGGTAGACCTTGGTCAGGTTTTCGGTGTGGATGACGGCGTCCGGCTCGCCGCCGGGCTCCGTACCGGCCGCCGCGGCCGGGGCTTGTGCTGTACCCATAGGCCATCCAGCCTAGGCGGCAGTTACCCGTATGCCGCGGCCGGGCGGCGCGGATCTCCGCGTCAGCCCACCTCCTCTGGCAGTTGGCTGCTGTCCGATTCGGCGTTCCTGACGGCGGGCACCCTCGAGGGTGAGTGGATTCTGACCAGCAAGAAGACGCCGGTTACGATAAGCCAGACCGTTTGCGGATAGGCTACGACTCGTTCAATTCCGCCTTCGGATAGACCGAGGTAGTGGCGGCTGGAGTAGCTCACCAGAGCAAGGATCGCCAGCGCCCCAGAAAGAAAAGAATACAGCCGCAAAGCGGCCGGCATCATAGGAGCGGCCGCCATAACAATGAGCGCAGCATTTCCCACTGTGAACGGGACCGCGGCCCCCAGGCCGTGAAACGCGGGAACACTGTTCTCTGGGAAGATGCCCACTATTATCACGCCGATGCCGGAAACGGCCATGGCCGCGAAGCCCACGGTAGCGGCGCGGCCCTTGGCGAACCGACGGGAAATAAGGAGAGATCCCGCAGTCATCGCCACACCCAGAACGATAAACGAGACGTTCATGACGCCATGCAGCGGCGAGCATACGAACCGGGCGTTGAAAGTTCCGCAGGCTGTATTACCAAGATCACTTATAGTATCCCGGGCCAGGCTATAGGGCGGGTTCCACCGCATGGCAACGAATATCTGGGCCGCGAAAAACTGAATACTCGATACATACAGAATCGGGCCCAACATCGGGTAACGCCCAGAAAGCATCTTAACCGGCTGGCGTTGGTTCATTGACGAAGTTTAACCCGGTAAATAGCCCGCGGTAATCAGCCTGGGGAACGATGTGTACTCCCGCTGAGGTAGCACACCCCGCTAGCCCGCGCGAACGAGACAAGCCGCGTTACCTACCCGGCACGGCGGACGCGGTTACCGGTGCGCGCCGACCAGGGCGGCGTGTATCTTCGCTGCGCTGGCGGGCGTCCCGGCCTCGTCGGAGAACGGGCCGTAGGGGGTGCCGTAGGCGGGGGTTTCCGGCTCCTGGCGCCAGCTCTCGGCGACTGGGCCCGCGTCGACGGCGTCGTAGCCGATCGAGTCGAGGAACGCGGTCACCGCGGCCTTGGCCTGCTCGTCGTCGCCCGCGATGGGCAGGGCGGAGCGGTCGGCGGCGCCGTGCGGGCGGGCCAGCGAGCGCAGGTGCTTGAAGAAGATGTTGTTGAACACCTTCACCACGCGGGAGTCCGGCAGGTCGCGCTGGAGCAGCCCGCTGCTGGTGATCGCGCCGGTGGCCAGCTCCTCGATGTGCCCGTCGCGCCCGGGATAGTAGTTACCGGTGTCGAGGACGGGCTTGCCGGCCAGCGGCTTGGCCGGAACCTCGGAAAAGGCCTTCACCGGGATGCTGACCACCACGAGGTCGCCCGCCTCGGCGGCCTGTTCGGCGGTGCCGGCGGTGGCGAGCGGGCCGAGTTCGGCGACGAGTTCGGTCAGGGTTTCCGGGCCGCGGGAGTTGCTCACCACGACCTGGTGCCCGGCCGCCACGCTCAGCCTGGCCACCGTGCCGCCGATCATCCCGCTGCCAATGATTCCTATGGTCGTCATGACCGCGCCAACCCCGGGAACCGGCCGATCATTCCGATGATGCCGAACGGGCCTGGCCGGGAGCTCTCGGCCAGGCCCGTTGCGGCTGTACTCAGGGCGCCACCTCGTCCGCGACCATCAGCTCGCCTGCCAGTTCGTCGACGGTGGTGAGCTCGGCGACGGCGGCACTCTCCCGGGTGGCCGTAAGCGCGCCCGCACGCGGCCGCAGGGTCACGTAGCTGACCACGACGCCGGCCGCGAGCAGCAGGATCGTGACCAGCAAGCCGAGGTGGTAGCCGTCCACGAACGCGTGCACGGGATCGGCTCCGGCCCGCAGCGCGCCGGCCCGCCGGGTCCGGAACACCGCGCCGATCACCGTGATGCCGAGCAGCCCGGCGACCTCGCGCGAGGCGTTGAGCAGCGCGGAGGCGATGCCGACCCGGGCCGCCGGGACGGCCTGCATGACCGTGTTGGTGAGCGGCACGTTCATCAGCCCCGCGCCCGCGCCGAACAGCATGAACCCGGGCAGCAGGCTGGTGTAACTGGCCCGCAGGCCGAGCCGGGCGAACAGGACCAGGCCGACCACCATGAGCAGCATCCCGAACGCCACCGTGCGGTGCGCCCCGGCCCGCGCCTCGACCCGCGGGGCCAGCCCCGCGAACACCGCGACGCACAGGGCCATCGGCACGAACGCCAGGCCGGCCTTGGTCGGCGAGAAGCCGAGGGTCTCCTGCAGGTACAGCGAGGTGAAGAAGTAGATGCCGAGGATCCCGAAGGCCCAGATCATCATCGTGCCGCTGCCGCCGCTGAACTCACGGCTCCGGAACATCGACAGGTCCACCATCGGGTTGGCGCTGCGGGCCTCGATGGCTCCGAACGCCGCGGCCGCGACGGCGGCCACCGCGAAGGCGCCGAGAATCAGCGGCGCGGTCCAGCCGCTCACGTCGCCCTCGATCAGCGCGTAGGTCAGCGCGAACAGGGACACCGCCGAGGTCACCAGGCCGGGCAGGTCGAGCTGGCGCACCGCCGAGCCGGCCCGCGATTCGTCCACGTAGAACGCGGCGATGGCGAAGGTGATCACGCCGATCGGCACGTTGATGAGGAAGATCCAGCCCCAGTGGAGGTGCTGGCTGATCAGGCCGCCGAGGACCGGGCCGAGCGCGAGGGCGAGCGCGCTGACGGCGGCCCAGATGCCGATGGCCGTGTTGCGTTCCCTGACGTTGGTGAACGTGGCCATGATGATGGCCAGCGTGGCGGGCATCAGCAGCGCCGCGCCGACGCCCTGGACGGCCCGGCTGGCGATCAGCACGCCCCCGCTGCCCGCCAGCCCGGCGGCCAGCGAGGAGAGCGTGAAGATGGCCAGGCCGACTCCGAACAGCCTGCGCCGTCCGTACACGTCGGCGAGCCTGCCGCCGACGAGCAGCAGTCCGGCCAGCGTGAGCAGGTAGCTGCTGACCACCCATTCCAGCCCGGACAGCGACAGGTGCAGGCTGCGCTGGATGGTCGGGATCGCCACGTTGATCACGTTGTTGTCCAGGTAGGTCATGAAGGTGGCCAGGCTCACCGCCGCCAGCGCCCACCATCGCCTGGTTTCCGGGCGCCTGGACCTGGCTGCCTCGTTCCTTGCTGACACAGTGCTAGCTGATCCTGGGCTAGCTGATCCTGGGCTAGCTGATCCTGGGCTAGCTGATCCTGGGCTGGCTGATCCTGAGCTGGCTGATCCTGAGCTGGCTGATCCTGAGCTCGCTGACACAGCGATCGTCCTTTCCCGGTTTCTCATGTACGCCGTACCTGTATGACGTTCATATACGTTGTACAAGTACTTTGTACAGCATTACTTGTACGGTGTATAGTTGTCAAGCGATGAGTACCGAAGTTCTTCCAGACGGGCCGGACGGCGAGCGCCCCCGGCTCAGCAAGCGCACCGTGACCGAGCGCGCCCTCAAGCTCGCCGACGCTGACGGGCTCGACGCGCTGACCATCCGGAAGCTCGCCCAGGATCTGGGCGTCACGCCGATGGCGCTGTACTGGCACTTCCGCAGTAAGGAAGACCTGCTCGAGGGCGTGGCCGAGCAGGTCTGGGGCGAGATCGACGTGAACGTCGATCCGTCGGCGCCGTGGTGGGCCCAGCTCCAAGGGCTGCTGGAATCCCTCGTCAGCGTGCTGCGCGCGCACCCGTCGGCACCGCAGCTGCTGCTCGAGCACGAGAAGCGGAACGAGGCGGCGCTGTGCGCCACCGAGATCACCCTGGCGATCTTGCGCGGCGCGGGGTTCGATCCGCAGCACGCCAGCGCGATCGCCCGCAACGCGCTTTGGACCGGGATCACGCTGGTCATGGCCGAGCCGGGCTTCCTTCCTGACCTGCCCGCCGAGGAGCGCGCCGAGGTGCAGCGGCGCAGCCAGATCGAGCTGGCCATGCTGCCCGCCGCCAAGTACCCGCGGCTGATCGAGTGCGCGGTGCCGATGACCGCGTGCGACGACCCCGAGTTCCACTACCGGTTCGGCATCGGGCTGTTCATCGACGGCGTCAAGGCCGCCGCCGCCCGGTCCTGACGCCACGGCCCTGGTTACTGGTCGCAGCCCCGGCGGATCCGGGGATGGCGGACCGCGGAGGTCGTGACCATGGCTAGGGTGGAGGCCATGACGGTACGGCGCCCATGAGGGCCACGATGATGCTTGCCGATCACGCCCAGGTCGCGGACGGCAAGCTGTTCATTTCCGGCGGCGGCTGGTCGGCCTGCGAGCCTGGCCCCACGCCCTGCGCGGTCGCGGTGATCTTCCACGTGCCGTGGCAGGAGACCGACCAGAAAGTCTCCTTCTCGCTCCGGCTCGTCGACGAAGACGGCCGCGGCGTCATGCAGCCGGGAGCGCAGGACGGGCTCCCGGTTCAGGTCAATGGCCACTTCGAGGCCCACCGCCCGCCCGGCATGACGCCGGGCAGCGAGATCAACATCCCGATGAGCTTCAACATCGTCCTGCAGCTGGGGCCGAGCATCCGCTACAGCTGGGTGCTCGACGTCAACGGGCAGGCCGACGATTCCTGGCAGCTTTCGTTCGAGACACGGCAGGCCCAGGCCGCGCCCGGGATGCGGCGCTAGCCTGTTACGGCGGCCCAGCCTTGCTACGGCGCCTTGCTACGGCCTGACGCCTCCGCGATTGTCCGGGCGGAGCTTGACCGCGCGGAGGTGCAGGAACAGCGGGATCCGCTGCCAGCGGCGCTTGCCCGGGCTGGCGGCGACGACCGCGTCCGGCGCCCGGGTCTCCCTGATCGCCTCGATCAGCAGGCCCGCGGCCTCCAGCGCGCGGCTGTACGCCTCGATCGGGCGGTGCTCGCTGTGGAAGGTCATCCGGACGCCGCCCCAGTCGGCCACCCAGTCGGCGGGGGCGGTGTCCAGGTAGGAGCCTTCGATCAGGAACGGCGCGTCCCCGTCGCGGCCCTGGAACTCGCCGGCCGAGTTGACCGGATGCGGGATCGACGCGCATAGCCGGCCGCCGGGCTCGAGCACGCGCGCGGCCTCGGCCACGGCCTGCGGCATCTGGTCCATGTCATGCAGGCACATATAGGCCACCACCAGGTCGAACGCGGCAGCCGCGAAGGGCAGCGCGGCCGCGTCGGCGACCACGGCAGGCTCGGCGTCCGGGTGGCCGGCCGCGAGCCGCACCATGGCCGGCGAGGCGTCGGCCCCGGCCACCCGGTGGCCAAGCGACCGCAGGTACCGGCTGAGCCGCCCCTCGCCGCAGCCCAGGTCCAGCGTCCGGTTTCCCGGCTCCGGCAGCAGGTCACGCAGCGCCGGCAGGTTGATGTTGTCATGCGAGCTGTCGTGGCCCGGCGTGCGGCTGAACTCCGCCCATGTGGCGGCCTCGGCCTCCCAGCCATCCCGCATCCTCACCCGCAAAGCCTGTCACAGTCCGCCCGCAGGGGTGGCGGCTAGCTGATCCGGAGCAGGCGTTCGGCGTTCCGGAACGCGAGCTTCTCGCGGTCCGGTGGGCGAACGCAGGTGAGGAATCGCTGGACCGCTGGCGCGTCAACGTGCTGGAAGGGGTAGTCGGTCGAGAAGAGGATCCGGTCGATGCTGGTGAAGTCGAGCGCGTGCCGCAGCAGGCGGTCGGACAGCATCCCGCTGCTGGTGATGTACACGTTGTCGTGGATGTAGTCGGCGACCCGGCGGTCGAGGTGGGTGGCGACGTTGGACAGGGCGTCCACCCTGTCCAGCCAGAACAGCAGCATCTCGCCCCAGTGGCCGAGGATGATCTGCAAGCGTGGATGACGGTCGAACGTGCCCCGCAGGATCAGGCGAAGAGCCGACAGTCCGGCCTCCATGTGCCAGCCCCAGCCGAATGTCGACAGCGCGAGGTCGACCAGCGGCTCGAACCCGCGGTAGGACGCGTCCCGCACGGCGGCGGCCGGGATCTGGGGGTGAATGAAAATGGGCTGGCCGAGCTGGGCCGCTGTCGCAAGGAGGTCGTCGAAGCAGGGATCGTCGAGCGACCGGGCGCCGGTCCTGCCGTGGATCATCGCTCCCACATGGCCGAGCCGGGTTGCGCAGCGCTCGAGTTCCGTCACCGCGGCGCCGGGGTCACAGGTGGGCAGCGTGGCGAAGGCGCGCAGCCGACCAGGATGCGCCCGCACCGCTTCGGCGGCCAGGTCGTTCGCTTCCCGGCTCAACGGGATCGCCTGGGCGGCGGGCAGGGCCTGCGCGGCCGGAGGAGCGACGCCGAGCACGCTCACGTCGATCCCGGCTGCGTCCATCCATTGCAGGCGGCCGGCGCCGATGTCAGCCAGTCGCTGTTCGTGGTCCCCCATCGCGTTGAACATCAGGCTCTCGTCACGTTCGGCGTCGGGCTGGGCCGCGAGCGCGCCGGCCAGGCCAGGGGTAGTCCAGTGCTCCTCGATCGCGACGATCCTCACCGGGGCTCCTTCTGCTATACGGGACTCTTGCTCAACGTACGTTGAGTGAAACTATCACGAGGCTGACCGTCGCTCAACAGACGTAGAGTGATTTGGTGAACAAGCCGACAGCCCGGGCGGCCAAGCGCGCCGCGACAGCCCAGCGCATCCTCCAGGCCGCCAGGGAAGAGTTCGCAGCTGACGGGTTCGAGGGCGCCACGATCAGGCGCGTCGCGTCCCGGGCCGGCGTCGACCCCTCCCTCGTGATCCAGCACTACGGATCCAAGGCAGCGCTGTTCACCGCGGCCATCCAGCTTCAGCAAAACACCCCGGCAGCGGCCGCCGAACACGTGCTCGATGTGCTGGATCTGCGGATCGGGCCGCTCCCCCCCGAGACGGCCGCGCTCGTCCGGTCCATGCTGACCGTCCCTGAGGCCACCCAGTCGATGAAGGCGCACCTGGATGAGCGCATCGCCAACCTCGCCCGCGGCATCGGCGGGGACGACGCTGACCTGCGGGCGGCGCTGACGGTCAGCAGCATCCTCGGCCTCACCGTGGCCCGCCACTTTCTTAAGCTCGACTCCCTGGTCCAGGCGACCGACTCCGAACTTGCCCGGGCCGCCGCCTCGTGGCTCACCGCGATCATCGACCCGGCAACCCCCGAAGAGCCGGACGGGGCAGCCGGCGCGTCAGGCCGGCCACGCGCCGGCGATCCGGACCCTCCCGATGAGGCCACCACCGCGTAAGGGGTTATGCGTGGCGTCAACATATGCTGACGAGCTGCGGCGGGCCGTCAGGCCTCTTCGGGCCTGGTCTGCCAGACGGGTGCCGGACCGGGTTCCGGCAGCGGTTCCGGAGCCGGGTCGGCGATCATCTGGGCCATGTTCTCCAGCAGGGACCGGACCGTCGCAGTCGCGATGCGTTTCATCAGGGCCCGGTCAAGCACGGCTCCGGCCCGGCCGAATGGTGGCCGGTATGAGCCAGACAAGCCCAGCAGTACCTGCTCGTCGCCGTCGCGCGTCAGGATCAGGTCGGCATCCAGCACGGGGAACAGGTCGCCCGCGGACCCGGCTGCTTCCCACCGCAGCGGTACGGTCATGGTGGCGCCACGCCGTACCGGGTCGAGGAATTGCACGCGGATCAGCTTGGAGGCACCGCGCATCTCACCGAACGGGCCGACTCGGAGGACCACGGTCAGGCCTTCTTCGTACGCGGCCGCCGAGGCATGACGCAGCACGCCTTTGTTGATCACGTGCAGCAGCCGGGCAGCGGCTGGCGCGAACCCGGCCGACACGGTGATCTCGTCGGCGATGAACATAGCCATACGAATACAAGTGGCCTGGCGCGCCGCCTTAGGGTCCTAGGTCCCGCGGAGGCGAGCCACAGGTCCGCTGCGGATCCGCGGCCCGGCCCGGACACGGGCGAAGTGGCCCGGACTCGCCGCGGTCGGTCTGGCGATCAATCCGGGTCGCCGGCGCCCAGGTAGCCACACCGGCGCAGGTAAGCCAGCAATTCGCTAGCGGCCTGGTCGGGGGGCAGCGGGCCGACCACGGTCGGCGGAGTGCGCTGGACGAGCGCGCCGGTCAGTTCCAGCGTCCGGTGCAGCGCGGTGCCAGTCGGCCCGGGAAGCTCGCGCGGCCGGGGCCGGTACGGGTGGGCACCGAGGACCCTGATCCGCCGCGCCACGGCCGCAGGCGTGCTGGCCACCGTGATCGCGGTGTTTCCCCTGGCCAGGGTGGCGGGCAGCCCGGCCCGCCGCAGGCGCACGCCGGCCGCCTCGACCGACACCACGGCGGGCGGCCGCACCATCAGCACCTCGCGGCGACCGCCGTCGAGGCGACGGTGCACCCGCAGCGTACGGTCGTCCGCCGGCTCCAACCGCACGCATCCGAGAGCCTGCTCCGCGCTCAGCGACGCCGCCAGGAAAGCGGGAAAGGAGCCGGTGGCCCGGTCGGCGGACAGATCGCCGCACAGCACCAGGTCCGGCACCCCGACATGCTGGCGGAGGGCCGCGGCGAGCGCGGCGGCCGATTCCTGTTCGCCGCCGACCAGGCCGGCCGGGCGCGGGCCCGCCGTCCAGCCGGCCGGCTCCACCCGCAGCGCCTGCGCCGCGCCGGCCGCCAGCGCGTCCCGCAGCATCTCATCGGCCTCGGCCGGCGCGACGCTGGCCGCGACCACTCGGGCATCCCATTTCTCGCCCAGGCGCAGCGCGTGCTCCAGGGCCGCAAGCTCCGGCCCGTTCGGCCCGCGGTCGCGGCGGTTGGCTCGCACCGCCCCGGTGAGCGGGTCGACCTCAGTCTCGCGCCAGGACCAGCTAAGAGCGGCCACGATCACCTGCATGCTCCCTCAACCCCTCCGAAACACGACGCCGTCGCCGCCGGCCGGGTACGTCCAGGTGATGGCGCCGTCGGAGTTGCATACCTGATAGCAGGTTCCGCATTCGAAGCACTGCTCGTAGTTGAACAGGATGCCGCCATCCGTGGTGGGCACGAACAGGCCGGCCGGGCAGGCGTGCACGCAAGCCTTGGTCGTGCAGGAGCGGCATACGTCGGAGTCGACGGTGATGTGGGCCCGTTCGGCGACACGGAACTCGACAGTCGCCATCCGCTCGTCGAAGGATAGATCGGAGTAACTCAACTACTTCGCTCCTTACCGGAAAGCCCGGAGCGCTTGCCAGCCATCCTGGGCTAGATGCCGCAGCCGGACGTCGTTGAGGCGGACCGCCCGGAAGAACTCCCTGGCCATGCCGAGCTTGGGACGCGGGTTGGTGACAGTGAACACCTGCTCGACGAAATCGCAGGCCAGCCGGGGGTAATCCCGCTGCATCCGGTCGGCGAGGACGATATCGGCGGCATTGCGCAGCCGCTTGTGGTCGGCGAGCACGAAACACGACTCCAGCTGCCGCCGGTAGCCGGCCAGCCCATGCGCTGAGGTGTCGCCCGCCGCGATCGCCGCGGCCGCGGTCCGGCCGGCGGCCAGCCCGGCGCCTATCGCGAAGTTGACCCCTTCCAGCCAGAGCCCGGCGGCCAGGCACATGGACGCGGCGTCCCCCGCCACCAGCATGCCGTCGGTGGCCAGCCGCGGCATGGCCCGGTATCCGCCCTCGGGCACCAGGTGCGCGGAGTACTCCTTCAGCTCGGCACCCCGTAGGTACGGCGCGATCGCCGGGTGCGCCTTGACGCCCGCGACGAGCTCTTCGGGCCGGATTTTGGCCTCGGCCAGGCCGACCAGGCCGACAACGACGCCGACGCTGACCGTGTCGAGGTTGGTATAGAGGAAGCCGCCGCCGGGGATGCCGCTGGTGCAGCCGACCATCTCGATGTCCAGGCCCTGGTCGCCGACCAGGCCGAACCGCTCGTTAATCACGTCGCGCGGCAGCGCGAGGGTCTCCTTGACGCCCAGGGTGGTGTGCGCCGGGCTGGTGCGCGGCAGCAGCCCGGCCTCCTTGGCCAGGAACGAGTTCACGCCGTCGCAGGCGATCACGATCCGGGCGCGGATGTCGCCCTCGGACCGGTCGGTGCGCACCCCGCTGATCCGCCCGTCGGCTTCCCGCAGCAGGCCAGTGGCCACCGTAGAGGTGACCAGCCGGGCGCCGGCCGCGACGGCCTTGCCGGCCAGCCAGGAGTCGAAGTCGGCGCGGTAGGTGGTCATCCCGTTGTAGGGCGGGCGGTCCCAGTTACTGGTCCGGTAGTCCACGGTCAGCGCCTGGGTCGGCGTCATCAGCATGGTGGAACGCCGGGTCACCCATCGCTGTACCGGCACCTCGGTCCACCACTGCGGCACGACCTCGTCGAGGATCCGTCCGTAGACGACGCCGCCGTAGACGTTTTTCGCGCCCGGAAAGGCCCCGCGCTCCACGATGATCACATCGCGGCCTGCCTTGGCCAGCTCCAGTGCCGCAGCGGACCCGGCGGGCCCCGCGCCGACGACCACCGCGTCGACGGTTACCGACTTATCCGGCATGGTTTTCTCCCTCACCCCGCTGGGCCGCTTCGTCGGGCCGGGCGGCTCCGTCGGGCCCGGCCGATGGCCCCGTCACGCCGAGCCGTTTAGCCAGCTCGCTGAGTACCGCGGGGGCGTCGGCCACGATCCCGAGGTCGGCCATGGCCGTCATCGGACAGGACGGGTCGGTATTCACGCTGACCAGATGTTCCGGTGCGCCAAGCCCGCCGACGTGCTGCGCCGCCCCGGAGATGCCGAACGCGATGTACAGCTCCGGGCTGACGGACACGCCGGTGGTGCCGATCTGCCGGTCGTAGCTCATCCAGCCCGCGTCGGTCACCACCCGGGTGGCGCCCGCGCTGGCCCCGAGCGCGGCTCCGACGCCGGCCAGCAGCCGCATCACCGCCGCCCCGTCAGCGCCCGCCGGCACCAGGCCGGCGCCGCCGCCCACGATCCGGCGAGCCTCGGCCAGGTCCACCACTCCGGGCTCGGGCTGCAGCACCTCGACGCTCTCGGCATCACGGCTGGTCTGCGGGGCAGCCAGGGAGAGCGCGCTCACCTGTGCCGGCTTGGTCCCGTTGGCCGGCTCAAGCGTGCCGCGCAGGCCCGGCCGCAGCGTGACCAGCACCGGCCCGTCCACCCCGACCCGCACCGACAGCCGGTCGTCGAGCCTGGTCACCTCCACCTCGCCCGGCGCGCACCGGACGGCGCCCGCCAGCAGCGGCCGGCCCAGGATCACGGCCAGCCTCGGCGCGAGATCACGGCCGTCCGGCGACGCCGGCAGCAGGATCATGTCCACGCCCGCCAGCGCCCGCGCCAGCGTCCCGGCCAGCGCGGCGGGCGCGACCGAGGACACCTCGAGCAGCCACACCCGGCTGGCGGCGCCCAGCCCGTCAGCTGCCTTTTCGGTCCCCGATCCCGCGACCAGCGCCGCGCCACCCGCCTCGGCGACGGTCTCGTCCGCGCCCGCCGGCAGCTGGCCGTCGCGGACCACGATCACGGCGAGGGCCTTCACGTCGGCTGGAATGGTCTCGGCTGGAATCGTCATAGCGCCACCGCCACCCGGTGTCCCTCGATCACGGCCGCGTGCGCCCGGCGCGGCGTGACGCAGTCGCCGGCCCGGTGCACGTCGAACGGCGCGTCCCGCAGCTCCTGCCACAGCTCGTCCTCGGGCGCCTGATGGACCGCGCACACCACCCAGTCGCAGTGCCGCTGCGCGGGCTCGCCGGTCGGGTGATGCAGCAGCGAGAGCTGCACTCCGCCGCGCCCGTCCCGCTCGTCATCTTCGGCCGCACCCATCACTACCAGGTCGGTGGCCTGGCGGATTCCCTTGGCGTGCGCCCGCACGTTGAAGGTCTCCATGTCGAGGGTGATGCCGAGATCCTGGCCTACCACCATGCCGGCGGTGATGATCTCCACCTCGCAACCGCGGTCGGCCAGCAGCTCGGCGACGCTGGTGGCCTGATGGAAGCCGAGGTCGTCGACCACGACCACCTGCCCGGCCGGCTCGGCGCGGCCTTCGAGCACGTCACGCACGTCCACGACGCGCGGCAGCCCGGCGGCCCAGTACGGCGGCTGCGGCCGCGCTCCGGTCGCCAGCACCACGGCGTCGGGTGCCTCACCGAGGAGCCACTGCGCGGTGGCGGCCACGCCGGTCCTGATCTCCACCCCGTTGCGCTGGCACTCGGCCGCGAGGTTGCGGACCACGTCGAGGAACTCGGCCCGAGACGGGACGGACGCGGCCGCGGCAACCTGCCCGCCGGTGCGCAGCTGCCGTTCGAGCAGCGTGACACGATGGCCGCGGTGGGCCGCCGTGGCGGCCGCCTGCAGGCCGGCCGGCCCGCCGCCGACCACGATCACCCGGCGGCCCCGGCGCTTCGGCGGCGGGAGCGGGACAGCCTCCCGGCCGGTGCGAGGATTTTCGATGCAGCCCAGCCACCGGTTCAGGCCCATCCGGCCGACGCATTCCTGGTTGCAGGACAGGCAGGTGCGTATCTCGGTGGCATGCCCCGACCGGGCCTTGGCCGCGAAGTCGGGATCGGCGATCTGGCCGCGCACGACGCCCACCAGATCGCAGTGCCCGTCAGCCAGCGCGCGCTCGGCCTGGACCGGGTCCTTGATCCGGCCCACCCCGATAACCGGCAGGCTGACCGCCCGGCGCATCGCGTTGGCGATGAACAGGGCGTAGCCGGGCGGGATGCTCATCGAGGCCTCGATCATGAACAGCGTCGCGGTGGCCACGCCGATCGAGGTGTTGATGTAGTC